>NZ_JALBUS010000008.1:0-103918 GCF_033971885.1 Absicoccus intestinalis
TAATTTAGACTCCAATCTAGAATTTTTTAAAGTTCTTGGAGCAGCTCCAAAAACTCTAATTGAATTCACTAAAATTATCGGAGATTTATTGATGAATTGGAATCCACTGTTTTATCTGACGCTTACCAAGTTTTATCCTACGTCATAAACATTAGTACTACATTGAGCTGTCTCCAATCTGTTAGAATTTTAATTAAACTTCTTGGGACAGCTCATTGTCAAACTTTGCTTTTGTTCAACTTTTAGAATTCATTTTTTGAGAACTATTGGTTAATCTGATGCAAAAGATTACCCGAAAGATTTATCTTTTCCAAAAATTCTTTTTGCTTATTCAATACATCTTCAAGTGCTAAATCCAATTTATCAAAAATATCTTTCTCTGTGAGTGCATCATTTAACTCAAATGTAGCAGATCTAAACAGGGTCTTCCAAATCCATCCTTCCGTTAATGTCTTGGAACTATCATTAATAATTCGATCATAAAGTGCTTTTTGCTCTGTATTCAAATTTGTCGAATTCAGACACATTATAATGTAAACAGAATGTCCAGTTTTATTTGTGATTTCAAAGAAATAATGATTATACGTTTTCCAACCACTTAGTTCTTCTGTATCTGGAAGCATTTCAGACATTTCCTTTGTTTTGAAACGTGTGCAAGTTCTACTGCTATGATCGAGATCAACTTGAATAATTCCATCTTCCGTTTTCTTTTTACTCCATTGTCTAGCGTAATAGGCAATTTTTTCTTTTGCAGCGTTGTCAAGGTCATTGTCACCATACCATTCTTCCAATATTGGCAAAATTATATCTAAATATTTTTTGCTCCATTCAGCCTGAAACTTTGTCATGCGAGGCCAATCAGCCTCATTGGTTATACTTACGTTTTTCAAAGAATGAGAAATCCATGAAGTTTTATATTCATCTGCACGATTCCAAACAAGAGTACTACCAACCGCATCCTCAATCTCATCTTTATGTTCTTTCAAATAGTCAAATGCCGTTTTGTTTTCATCTGCATTACTCTTGCTCAGATAAAAATCTACTCTAGCTTCATCATAATTGGCAACACAGTTGATACAGAAGCCACTTATTCCGAAAGAACCGCAAATCGTGTTTGTTGTATTTGGATGACAGTTTCTAAAGCTTCTAGTATTTGCTTCTTGAATGAGCGGTAAAGCGTATGTCCAATAGCGTTTTCTTAGATTGAATCGATTGTTATCAGCTATCCTATCCTGTTTTGCATCACGCAAATAAAATATCAGATCCATTGGATCCGCATGAAATTGTACAAATAATCTACGAAGAATTGATATTTTCATTGAGGTACTTGTATTTTTTTCCACGTACAGATCTTCATCAATTTTTAAGGGTTGTCTAAGATTATTTGGATCACTAGTGAAATAACTACTCAATTCGATAAAATTGCTTGTACTATATGCAAGACTAGAAAGAACCGATTTATCTTTTGAATGTAGGTATTTTACTACATGTTCGAACATGTCCGCCCAGCTCGATACTGGAGTTTCTAAATTCTGATACCTATACTTGACAATATCACGTCCTTTCAAATCAAAGTCTTCATCATCAAGTGAACAGGAATCAAATTCTTTTTCCTTTGGGATAAATGTAGAAGCAGGCATTGGCCATATCTTATTTGTAGCGATTTCGACCATTTCATTACTACGTTCTTGAATTTCATCTGGTCCCCAATGCTCCTTGGTAGCAATAAGCTGATTCATTCGAAGACCGCTTTTCTTGTATCCACGTTCTGCATCTCGTTTCTCCTCAAATGTTGCATTACTCATATTGGAGTTATAAGCAGTAAGAGTAAGATTTCCAAGACGATGAAGCCATTTTGCGTGAATTTCTTCTACTTCTGGTCCAAGAGATTCTATCCAAGCTGGCGTTAAATGCTGTGGCATGATGTGTTCAATCGAATAAGTTCCATTATCCAATAATGTATAAACATCCTTTGTCTCTAACGTTCCATAATTCTCGAATCGTTCAAATAGATAGGCCTTGTATTTTCCTCGCATCTGATAAACAGATTTTATTTCCAATGCCTGTGAAAATTCTTCATCATCAGGGAATCGACCGCTTTCTTTTTTTGAAAGCAACGTGTAAATAAACTTATCCACATAATCGTTCGTCGTATTATCATATCGAATGACTTCCCGATTAAGATTTAGAAAAACTTTATTCAAAGCATTTGTAGGTACATCGCATATGTTCCGTCGGAACAAATAATTTTCTGTAATCAGGAAAATTTGGGTGACATCATCCACAGATAATTTCTGTCCATCCTGATTCAATCGCAAAATCTCCATAAAGAATGGTTCTGTAACCGTGATTTCGAGTCGATGTAAACGATACATACAGTCATCAAGTTTCTGACTGTAAAGACCGCTCTTTCCTGTCATAAGTCTTATATAGATCCTTGCATATTTGACCATATCCTCAAGAAGAGAATTCACTGGAATTTTTTCAGATTCTACATAATTCTTGAATGAATGATAAACATTATGAATGGTTGGTGTAATCTGCTGTTTGATACTTAAATAGTCTCTGACAAAACTGCTAACATCGTTCCCCGTACAATCCTCAATCTTCATCCAATACTTATTAAAATATTCATTTTGCTCTTTGGGTTTAAGTCCCATTAAAATATAGTTTCGAATCTTATCGCCTTCTGTAAGGGCTAGACCAGTAGAATTTAGGCTTTCAAAAATAAGCTGTGCATTATCATCTCCATCCAATGTAATGCTTATAATCTGTAATTTTCCAATAGCTTCATACAAACTATCAACGGGTATTTCTTCTTTTAAAAGTTGATCACAGAAAAAGCGATAATTGATTGTCATGTTTGATGCTAACTCGTACTCCTCTGGATCACCGGCAATGAGCTTTTCAAATGCACCACGATCACTTTTTACTGGACGAAGTTTGATTCGATCATCATCTTTTGCCCACTGTGCGATAATGAATCTGTACATTATTTGCTCATCAAGCCGATCTATTTCAGATTCTATACTTCCTTTCCGAATCAAATTACAAATAGCAAGAAGCAGAAGTGTTACTGTTGTCAGCCGTTGTTGACCATCAATTATATGAAATTCAATGTTACTACCATCTGGAACAACTTGTGAAACGATACTTCCAAAGAAATGACTGTTTCTTCCATCAATAACAATTTTCTTCAAATCTTCATACAATTGACGACAATTATCAATCTTCCAGTCATATTTTCGCTGATAAACAGGAATGACATAGCGATTGTTCACACCATCCATAAATCTTAATAATTGAGCTTCTGATCCCTTCATTTGTTAAAACTCCATTCTATTTCTAGTTTCTTCTAAATATTTTGTTTTTTATTTAATTATAACAGGTTAATTTCTTCTTATTATGAGAATAAAAAAAACAGCACCGTACTTCGTGCCGTACTAAATGCCGTACTTGTTAAATGTATGAGAATGTTTAGAATGGCCTGTAACGGTAAAACAATAAAACGTGCCTTGTCTGCAAGCCTATAAACGCTTAGAATTGTACACAATCGCAAATCTTATAATTTCTTATTACCCTCCCAGGACGCCACCTAGACTTGATGACCTTCACAGAAGGTCTTTTTTTATAAATTTCATTGATATCCAATATCAAATACTTCTAGTTCCTCTTTGTATCTTTTCTCGATACGATACTATCGAGGTGATACACATGACATTTCAATTTAACGTTACAAAGGAAGTCTTGGATCTTGGTGTCAAAGTAAAAGCCGTTGTCATAGAAGGGATCGATAATACCTCCCTTTCTTCGGATTATCTTGCTTATCGAAAAGAAGCTATCCAACAACTTCAACAAAAATATGAAGGCATCAATGCCAAACAAGAAGCCATTGTACAAGGCTTTTATACCTTACATGATCAGGTAGGGGTTCGTCGTCGCAAGAATCCCCCGGCATCGGAAACTTTGATCAAATTGCTGCAAAAGCGCAACGATCTTCCTTCCATCAATAAATTGGTGGATATCTACAATATCATTTCTACCGATACGGAATTAGCATTGGGAGCTCATGATATCGATAAGATCGATGGCAACGTCACATTACGACTACAAGATGGGAGTGAACGATTTGTTCCCCTTGGTTTGGATGAACCACAACCTGTCAAGGCTGGTGAATACAGCTATATTGATGATGCCAATGAAATCATTTGTCACTTAGAGATTCGTCAAGTCAATAAAACATTGGTCGATGAACATTCCAAAAATATTTATTTCATTATCCAAGGCAATGAAGTTACTTCCGATGCTTTATTGGAAACGACGGCGCAAAAGCTCATTGATCGTGTGACTCAATTTTGTGGTGGCCAAGGCCAGATCATTTATTGATCCAAAAAAACAATTTGGGCCGAAATGGTCGTATCCACATCCAAGATGGCATAGCTTGGTGGATTGCCATCACGAGACATCCAGACAGAACCGGGATTTAATAAAAAGATCCCGGCTTTTTTTTCGATATGACTGCGATGGGTATGACCGTAACATACGATGTCACAAGCATGTCCTTTCGCTAAACGAACGAGCTCCTCTTCTCGATGAAAAAAAGAACAACGATGGGAATGTTCCATCAATAGACGATGAGTCCCAACGGAAAGAATCCGACGCGTAGGAAATTCACCCCAGAAATCATTATTTCCTAACACAAATAACCAGTTCGGATAATTTCGTGGATCTTCACATAGATCACCACAATGCAGAAATAAACTCGCTTCTGGGTGTTGATCATAAATCGTATCTAGAATTTCATTACTTCCATGTGAATCACTAGCGACAATGATACGCATCGTTACCTCCTACTCCTGATATTCTTCAAAATCCATTTTTTCCATGGATACATGATTTTTCCACATTTTGTTGGCCGCTTTTCTGCCAACATAACGCAATACAAAAGGTTGATAAGCCATATTGGTCTCATTTTGTTTCTCTTTTGGATAGCGAATCACAAAACCATACCGATACGCATTTTCCTCCAACCACACAATTTGATTTTGTTGACTTTGGGATAAGGATTTGATGGCATTTTCATAATTGTATGTGCCATCATCATTCTGATTGGCTTGACAGGCATCGATCCAAACCGTTGGATCGATCAATTGAATGGTATATCCCAGCTGCGCTTCATTTTGTCCAGCTGGCAATTGAAAACGATTGAGTACCGTCTCTCCATATTGATTTTCCAAGGCAATATAGGATTCATTGATCGTATCATACGATTGATACCCCGATATAGCACTTAAGCTTTCCCCATTCCACATAGCTTTATAGGCTTCTTGCATCTCGTTCCAATCATCGAGCACATCGGCTTGGATCTGGATGGAATCTTGGGAAACCAAATTGGATGGTTGATAACGATAAACCGATGTCTTGGAATCCAAGATCAAATATTTATCGGTAGGATCGGATGCTAGGGTCAATTTTTTTGTCGTGGTGGCATCATTTTCATAAAAAGTAGTCAGATCCGCATAGGTATAATAGGTCAATAGATCCACTAATTCACTGGATGTAAAATAGTTGGAATACTTATTCACAAAGTTAACGATGTACGCATCCGATTCTTTTTGCGTTTTTTTAGCCAAGTGATATTCATTCGCTAAACGAATATTAAAGCCTGGGATCTTGATAAAATCCATAAAAACAGAAGGTCGGATTTGTTGGGAAATGATATAATCAATATCCCGTGCATCCATATATTCTAAGATCGTTTCCCGATTCTTTTCGGTCGCATACGGATAGCGCGCCAAAGGATCATACGATTCATTCAATCGATAGAAGCAAGTTCCGGTTAAGATAGCACATAAAACCAACAATAGAATACGTGCCAAAAGTACGTTTCGTTCCAATATTCAATACCTCGCAAGCATTATATCATACTTCATGTAACCTATCATATAAGCTTTGTGCGACCCCTTTTGGCACCACTTGCGCCAATTCATCGATGCTGGCTTCTTTCATTTTTTTCATGCTTTTGAATGCCCTCATCAAAGCCTTTTTCCTGGCCGGTCCAATCCCTTCTACCGTATCTAAGATGGATTTGGTCATGGATTGATTGCGCAGTTTCCGATGATACGAAATCGCAAATCGATGCACTTCATCTTGCATTCTTGTCAATAAAAAAAACAAACTGGATTCTTTTTGTAGAGGAATCTCTTCCAACTGATCATTCATTAAAGCTCGGGTATTGTGTTTGTCATCTTTGACCAATCCAGCAATTCGTAAATCTAGATCCAATGCATCCCGAATTTCTTTGGCTGCTTCAATTTGTTGGGCTCCCCCATCCACCAGTAAGAGATCTGGCATAGGTTTTTGTTCTTTCAACAATCGCACATATCGGCGATAAATCACTTCTTTCATACTATCCAGATCCGATCGATAGGTATCCAAATGATAGTGACGATATTGATTTTTATCGGGCTTACCATCCACAAATACAACCAAACCACTGACATTAAAAGTTCCTGATAAATGACTATTATCAAACAATTCAACCGTATGGATCGGTGCATGGAAAATGGCCGATAATTGGGCATTGGCCTGATCCAATTCCTTTTGTTTACGAAAAACCAGTTCAAATTTTTGTTCATGGGCTGTTTTGGCATTCTTACAAACCAGATCCACCAAGGTCTTTTTATCCCCGCGCTGTGGAATATATACATGAACGCCTAACGTATCTTCTAATATATCGGTTGGCGTGCCTTCTGGCACTAATATTTCTTTGGGAATCAAATTATTTTGGTAATACTGCAAGATAAAGCTCACAAACGCATCCATCGTCTCTTCGTAGATGGGCATGACCGTAAAATTCCGTCCCAACAGCTTACCATCCCGAATAAAGAATCCTTGTAACGAAATATACCCTTTATCTTCATACCATCCAAATACATCTCGATCTTTGCGATCTTTAAAATCAATGATCTGTTTTTCCATGACATGATGAATGGAAGCAATCATATCCCGATATTCTTGGGCCTTTTCAAATTGTAAATTTTCACTGGCCACCATCATTTTGTCTTGGAGTTGTTTTATGATGGCATCCGCATCCCCTTTTAGGAACGCACTGATTTCTTTTCGATACGTAGCCATTTGTTCTTTATCCACTTCATGGATACAAGGACCCAGACATTGATGCATATGATAATACAAACAAGCCTGTTTAGGAAGGGTACGACATTTACGAATGGGCCAAAGGGTATTGATCAGCTTCACGATTTCATTGGCAGCCCCACTGCTCGGATACGGACCAAAATAGGTGTCTTTTTTGGAAGTCACACGCCGGCTTAAACGAACAGCAAAATAATCATCATGCGTCATCACGATATATGGATAGCTTTTATCATCCATCAACAAAATATTGTAGGGAGGATGATGTTTCTTGATCAAGTTGATTTCCAACAAAAGCGATTCTTTTTCCGAATCCGTCACAATAAATTCAAAATCACGAATGTGACTGACCAATCGCGTCGTTTTTTCATTATGGACCCCATGAAAATACGAACGCACTCGATTTTTCAATACCTTGGCTTTCCCCACATATAAGATCTCGCCGTTTTCATCTTTCATGATGTAACAACCCGGCTGATCCGGCAACAAAGCCAATTTATCTTGTAGATTTTGAGAAATAGCCATACGCATTCCCTTCCTTATTTCAATAATACGATCGTTGCTCCCAATCCACCTTCATTTGGACCAGCGGCCGTTTTTGATTTTACCACGGGATTTTTATCCAAATCATCCCACACAGCCGCACGCAACCGTCCGGTACCCATGCCATGGATGATACGCACTTGTTTGACATGATGAACGATGGCTTGATCCAAATAGCGATCCAATGCTTCAATGCCTTCTTCAACATGCATGCCAATCAAATTCAATTCCAACGGAAACCGATGAAAGCTGGGATCCACATGGGTCTTGCGTACGACCGGTTTGACTTGTGGTTTATGGATCTTGGTCAGCCGATTCAATTTCACCTTCATACGCATCCCATTGGTTTCGATTGTTGCTTCTTTCTTGCGAATATCAATAATGGTACCATGCGATTGTAACCCTTTGATTTGTACATAATCGCCCACTTGCAACGATTCGGCTACAGCCTCCTCTTCTTGCGGGATTTGATCCATCACATGCAATTGATGCAACAAAGCCGTTTGTTCATGCAACTTTCCTTGTTTCTGCTGCTGCAACGCACGAATGATGGCTTGTGCTTGATCTTGTTTCTTTTCCAACATTTCATGCAACTGCTCTTGATACGTACGATCCAGATCTGTTTTTTTTCGTTGCCATTGTTGCCTTTCTTTTTCGGCCTTTCGTTGCAGATCATGGGCATTTTCAATCAAAGCATCAAAACGATCTTCTTTGGCTTGAACTTCATTTTGCATCTTTTCTAAACGAGCTAACTCTTGATCCACTTTCTGCATATGGGTTTGTTTCCATTGATTGGCCGAGGCCAAAATTTGCGGGTCCAGATGATATTGAGCCGCAATCGAAAAGGCATACGAAGAACCCGAAATACCTTCCAGATAGCGATAGGTAGGTTGAAGGGTCTCTTGATCAAATTCCACACTGGAAACTAAGATAGAATCATTGGTCTTGCCATAGGCTTTCACTTCATTGAAATGGGTACTCGTAATGATCGTGGTTTGTTTCTGGATCAAATAATCTAAGATGGCAACCGCTAAACTAGTCCCTTCCAAAGGATCCGTACCATTTCCAAGTTCATCGATCAATACAAACGTGCGATCATCGGCTTGTGCACAAATAGTGGCTAATTTTGAAATATGGGAGGAAAACGTAGATAAATTCTGTTCAATCGATTGGTGATCACCAATATCAAACCACAATGACGTATAATAGGGGACGATGGCACGATGACAAATCACCGGAAAACCAGCATGTGCCAAAGTCACAAACAAACCAATGGTCTTTAAGGTGACGGTCTTTCCTCCCATATTTGGCCCAGAAATCATTAAACAATATTGATTTTTGGAACACGAATACGTATTGGCCACCACTTTTTTGGGATCGATCAAAGGATGTCGTGCTTGTTCCAATAAAAAAGCATGATCTCGCGTTTGGATCATGGGCACACATCCATCCTTTTGATATGCCCACATTCCTTTCGCAAAAGCGACATCCAATACCGTCATCGTTTCCAGATTCGACAAAAGAAGGATCGCTTTTTTCGCTACTTGTTGACTCAATTCTCGGCAGATCCGTTCTTTTTCTTGTTCAATCTTTCCTTCGAGATCTTGAATCTGATTATTGACTGCAACAAACGCTTGAGGTTCCACATAAAAAGCCAAACCACTTTGCGACTGGCCATGGACCATGCCCCCAAAATAGTTTTTGTCCTGTGCTTTGACCAAAACCGACAAGCGATTGCCAATGGTCGTTGTGGTCGTATCCATCAAATGCTCTTTATGGGCTTTGATAAAAGCTTTTGCACTGGCCTGCAAAGCCAAGCGAGCCCCCGTCAAGGCACGATGTAAACCAGCCAATTTCGGGGTCGCATCCAATTTGATTGATCCGGTTCGATCAATTTGTCGATCAATGGCTTTCATTAACGGTATACAGGGATCCATCGTATTGGCTAATTCCATGCATCGTGACGCATCGGTATTGCGCAATGTATTTTGGACATTTCGACAAGTTCCCAAAAAGATCGCGATATCACTCAGATCATGTCCGGAAAGGACCATTTGTTTAGTGGCTTGCTGGATATAGGGTTGGATATCTTTACAACCACCAAATTCTACGACGACCCCTTGTTGATGGATCTTTATAGTTTCTTTGACCATATCCAATTTCCATTGTATTTCATGCAGATTGGTCAAGGGTATACTTGCCAAAATATCTTGTTGCGAACAAGAAAAAGAAGCAAAATGAGAAATTTGCTTCAATACGGTTTGCCAGTCAATGGCTTGGTCAAATTCATCGTAGGTTGTTGACATGGTCAGTCACCTCTTCTTTCCATTGGTTCACAGTATGGATCACAACACTGTGTTGCACATAGGTATCGCCATTTTCCACAAATGGCAATTGACAAAACGCCGTCCATAGGAAAAAGATGCATCCAACTTCCACAAATCCAATGCCTAAACCGGCCATATGATTGATCAAAGAAAGGGCACTCTTTTTTCTTTTGGGGCGTGAGGCATCGACAAGAAACAGAAACAAACGTAAAAAAATACGAATGCCAAGGATCAAAAGCACAAACCATACCAACTTATTCAATGGATCATCAATCAAACTGGATAGATGAACCAGTGGATAGGCTTGGCTTAGATCATCATAGAACCACCAAGCGCCTACAAATGAAAGGATGGTTGCCATAAGATCAAAAAGTTGGCGCAGAAAGCCTTTATGAAAGGCGCGCAATAAAATGAAAAAACTGATCAATACGAGCACAAAGTCGTAGATTACAAAATAGTTCGATTGAAGTATCATGTCTCATTCTACCATATTTTATGATAAAATGTAGCCATGAATACTCTGACAAAAAAAATGTCGAAAGCAGAAATCTTCGACTTAAAAAATCGTGTGGCTGATCAAATTCAAAAAGAAAGTCATCCGGCCTATACGTTTTATCAAATTAAATTGCGTGAATGTACCATTACGGCTTATACATCTGGTAAAGTCGTTTTCCAGGGAAAAAATTTAGATTGGTTGGTTCCCGATACTAAAGAACAAACCGATGTTTATCCACAAGCTGGCAGTGATGAAGTCGGTACCGGTGATTATTTTGGACCGGTCGTCGTAAGTGCAACCATTGTTGAAAAAGCACAAGTCGATGTATTGCGTTCGTTGGGCATTCAAGATTCCAAACAGATCAATGATGAAAAGATTCGTCAACTGGCACCAGAAATCAAAAAATTATGTCCCTATACGATCTTGGTCGTATCCAATGACAAATACAATCAAGTGCATCAAACGCATAATATGGTCGATATCAAGTGTTTATTACACAATCAAGCCTATCTCAACCTCCATCAAAAAGGCTATGTCCTGCCCTCCTTTTTGATCATTGATCAATTTGTCCAAAAAAAGTCTTACTACAAATACCTTCAAGATCAGCCGGAAGTCATTCCGAATATCCATTTTGAGACCAAAGCCGAAAACAAATACCTATCCGTTGCGTGTGGAAGCATCTTGGCACGAAATGCCTTCTTAGAAGCATGGGATGCCATGGAAGCCAAGTATCAATTTCACTTTGAAAAAGGCGCTGGCAAACAAGTGGATCTTTGTGCACAACATTTTGTCGATCAATTTGGTCCATCTGAATTATGTCATGTTGCGAAGTTGCATTTTGCGAATACAAAAAAAATCAAATAAGCGGCCGTTATTGGCCGCTATTTTCATCTTTCAGGATCTGTACATCCACTTTTGTCTGATACGTTAAATGCACCAACTCTACACCGGCATCGCGAAACATCTTCTTGCTGGCGATATTTTCTTCCGTTCCTTTATATTTATCACTTTCATAGACCACGCAACGAATGCCCGATTGAATGATGGCTTTGGCACATTCATTACATGGAAAGAGCGAAACATAAATGGTACAACCTTTCAGATCTTGGATACTATTTAAGATAGCATTCAATTCGGCATGTACGACATAGGGATATTTGGTTTCTAAAAAAGAACCCTCTCGTTGCCAGGGAAATACATCATCATCACAACCGCGGGGAAAGCCATTATAGCCCAGGCCAACCACGCGTTTATCGGCATTCACGATGCAAGCCCCCACTTGGGTATTCGGATCTTTCGAACGCATGGCACTTAAATGCGCAACACTCATAAAATATTCATCCCATGTCAAAACATTGTTTCGTTTCATATTGTCCTTCCGTTTCTATTTGTCGATGCCAATCAAGCGGATTGCTTTATATACTCTTTCCCAATTCCAACGCATTTAATATTCTTTCAAACGTTGGGTCCAAGGGAGCTTCAAAATGCATTCGTTTTTGCGTGGTGGGATGGATAAATTCCAAAGCACAGGCATGCAGTAATTGGCCATTGGCCGAAATGGTCTTGCGATATCCATATTTGGGATCGCCCGCAATGGGATGTCCAATATATGCCATATGTACACGAATCTGATGCGTTCGTCCCGTTTCCAATTGACAACGAATATATGCATAGTCCTTAAAATTTTCGATTACTTGAAAATGCGTGATGGCCGGTTTGGAATTTTTTTCCGTTACCGCCATTTTTTGGCGATCTTTAGGATCCCGTCCTATCGGCGCATTGATCGTTCCATAACTGTGATCAAATGGATGATGAACAATGGCTACATATTCCCGATGACAGGTCTTATCGGTCAATTGTTGGGATAAAGCCATATGGGCTTGATCGTTTTTGGCCACCACCAAAAGCCCCGATGTATCTTTATCGATTCGATGCACGATGCCTGGGCGCAAGATGCCATTGATTCCTGATAGATCATCACAATGATCCATTAATCCATTCACCAATGTATGATCCATATGTCCAGGAGCTGGATGGACCACCAGTCCCTTTGGTTTGTTGATGACCAATACATCATGATCTTCATAAATGATGTCCAGATCCATCTTTTCTGGTTGGACATCCAAAGGCTGATCATCGGGAATTTCAATGACAACACGATCATTCACCTTACACGTATAGCTTCCTTTTTCCTGCTTGCCATTGACATGGATCTTATTTTGATCGATCAATTCCTTGACGCGTGATCGCGAAAGCGCACAATACGTAGAAATGATCTTATCCAAACGGCCACCTGCCATTTCATTGGAAATTGTCATGATTTTGTTTTCCATTGAGATTTCACCTTCCAATCATCGTAGAAAAGAATGATCACCAAAGCCGCAAAGCCAACGGTAATACAAATATCGGCCACATTAAATACGGGAAATGGCTGTCCAAAAATTAAAAAAGAGAAAAAATCACGCACATAGCCCAGTTTGAATCGATCGATAAAGTTGCCAATGGTCCCTGCAACCACAAAGGATAAACAAAGTTGGGTGCGTAAATCGTTGTCACAATGAAAATAAAAATAAATCATCACGCCCAAGGCAACCAGGGTGATGGCACCAAAAAACCATATGCCAAAGCCTTCAAAAATGGAGAATCCAGCACCAGTATTTTGAATATACGTCAAATAAAAGAAACGATGAATGACTTCAATGGATTGTCCTAATGGAATAGTATGGACAATGGCACTTTTGGTCCATTGATCAAAACCGATCATCACAAATAGAATACAAACACTTAATAATAAAGAACTTTTTTTTGGTTTCATACGCTTAAAACATTTTATTTCTTCGATGCAATACTAACATTTTCACAAAGAGCCAGAAGCTCATCAGGATGGCCACCACAAAGCCAAAAAAGCCCAACGCCGGAATGCCTAAGATTTCGGGTTTCATATTGGTCATACATAATAGACTGGATCCTAATAAGAGGGCTGAAATCAAGATACAAACAATCAAACGATTGACCATTCGATCCAATTTAGCGATGGGCTGATTCGAGCCCAATAAATTCAGATTCATCTTTAATTGACCTCTTTCCAGCATCTTTAATACATCGCTGGTCTGCCCCGGAATATGTAAGGTTTTTTCATAAGCCCGTACATTATCCCGCATCCATTGTTTGAAATCATGTTTCAAATGAAATTGGCGCATCGTGGCTTTATGATTGGCTGCAATCTGCAACATATTCGTATTGGGATCGAGATCTTCCAAGGTGGCTTCCATGACGGTCATCGAACGAGCCAACATAGAGACTCCTTTTGGCAATTGAATGCCATAATTATGGCAAATCGCAAAAACGTCTTGGATCATTTTGGCGACATCGATTTGCGAAAACGGCATATTGATGTATTGATTCATAAATTCTTCAATTTCAACCATGAATTTCGCATAGTCAATTTCTTTTTTGGGCTTTCCTAGAGCTAAGATATCATCCACGACACTCATGGTATCTCGCATCGCAATGGCTTGGACCGCATCCTTCATGATTTCTCGCTCCCGTGAATCCAGGATCCCCATCATCCCAAAATCGATCCATACGATCACATCATCTCGCACCCGAATATTACCAGAATGTGGATCCGCATGAAAAAAACCATTCTCAATAATTTGGGAAATGTAGTTATAGGCCAATTTTTTCGCTAGATCGGTCCGATCGTAGCCATGATCATCCAATTGAGCGGATTGATTCACATCGATCCCATCAATATATTCCATGACCAAAACATAGCGGGACGTATATTGATCATAAATGACGGGTGCATCAATATATTTCACATCGGCATAGGTTTCCTTAAAACGCTTGGCAAAGCGAGCCTCAATGGTAAAATCCATTTCTTGTTGGGAAGTGGTCCAAAATTCATCCAAGACCATATCCAGGTCAACAACGGAACTCACAATATCGGATAAATTCAAAAACCGAGCGGCTTTGCGAACCAATTTGATATCGCGTTCCATGATTTGATAGATATTGGGACGTTGAATCTTGACGACCACATGCTCTCCATTGGCTAGTTTAGCAGCATGAACTTGAGCAATCGAAGCCGAACCCAACGGATCTTCATCAAAATAAGGAAACAGCGAATGCCAATTCGGACCAAATGCACGGGTCAAGACGCTGTCTACATCACTCATTGGCATGGGACGTACATTCGATCTTAATTTTTCCAATTCCTTACAATATCGTTGTGAAAACATATCTTGTCGTGTCGACATGATTTGTCCGATCTTCACAAATGTAGGTCCTAGATCTTCCAAGATCTCACGAAATTTTACAGGATCCATTCCTTGTTGAATTTTATGTTTGCGTAAAATCGAAAGGATCTCTATAAAACGAGCTCCACTTGCTTTTGTTTTTGCCATGCTTTTATTTTATCACACTATAGATAAATGAAAAGGTCCGTCAATACGGACCTAGTCAGTAAATTTATCATAAAATTCCATGCTCTCCAATACGGAAGTATCCGCAATTGGATTATCATCCAATCGTAAGGCTTCCAAGAGTTGAAGATCTTTTAATGGGGTCACATCTGTGATATAGTTGCCTTTCAAGGTTAAGGAACGCAAAAATTGCAGATGTGATAAAGGCGTCAAATCACTGATGGCATTGTGATCCAAGCGCAAGTAAGAAATAAATGGACATTTTTCTAATGGGCTCAGATCCGTAATGATATTGTTGTAGAGATCAACATTACATAAATTTTCCAAATTGCTCAATACGCGAATATCTTTGACATCATTATCCTCCAAAGACAAGATACCTAATAACTTCATTTGTTTCAGACAACTGATATCTTTTACACTATTTCGAGCCAAGTTCAGATCCACCATATCTTTGCATCCCTTTAATACATCAATATTGCGAATATGATTGGTATACAAATCCAAATGAACCAACTTTTTGGCATTCTTCAAGAAATCAATATTGTAGATCTGACAGAAACGAGCCGAAAAAGACTCTAAATTCTTTACATTCGTAAATTCATCCAAGTGTGTCAAAGCATTCATGGAAACATTCACCATACGTAAACTAGGAAAGCCATTCAACAAACGCATATCGGTAAATCCGGTTTGTTCCATATAGATTTCTTCAATATAGTGTAATTTTTTTAAGAAATCAAAGCTCTTTGGATGATTATAGGAAAGATTTAAGACCTTTAGTCTTGGAAACTTCGATAATATATCGTATTCGGTCAAATAAGGACAGTTGGATACATCCAATTTGGTCAGATTGGTCATCGACAACAAGGGTGAAAGATCAGACATCAAATTGGTTGAAAGGTCCAATTCTTCGATATGGGATAGATACGTCAGATCCTCCACATCAAATAAACGCATTCTTGCCATCTTCAATTTCTTTAAATGCTTCAAAGTACCTAAGATGGCATAGCTAAATGGACCATTTTCAGTATTGATATTGACCGTTTCCAGTTTTCGACAATGCTCGATATATTCAATACTGTCGATCTTTGAACGCTCCAAGTTCAAGTATTCCAGATCGATCATAGCGGCAATGCTAGAAACATCCATCGTATACAAATTATTACGAGAAATATCCAATCGTTTCAATTGTCGGAATCCATGCAACGCTTGAATATCACGCAATTGATTGATCGATACATTCAAGTCTTCCAGATTGCGAAGATCCTTGATGGGTTCTAATGTTTCTAACTTATTATTGGATGCATTTAAGCGTTCTAGATTTTCCGCATATTCCAAACCATCCAAACATTCAATTTCTTTTCCAGGAACTTGTAAATTGATAAGTTCTTTCATCTTTTCTGGGGTAATTTCGTCTTCTTTAATGCGCAAGGCTGAAGCAACAGCGGCACGCAAGGCGTCATCTTTGATCAACATGAGATAACCTCCTAACTTCACTAGTTTCATTATAACAAACAAAACCTATGGAAAGTACAAAATTTAATTAAAAAAAGCATAGATCTTCATCTATGCCTAAGGATTACTTTTCAACGACTTGGCGACCGTGATATTCTCCACAAGAACACATCTTGTGAGCCAATTTGTATTCGCCACAGTTCGGGCAACGAACCAATGTTGGTGGCACTAATTTATAGTGACTTCTACGTTTTCCCTTACGTGTTTTAGATCCTCGTCTTTGTTGAACTGCCATGCTCGCACCTCCTAGTCATCATCATCCAGTTTGAATTCACTTAACTTTGCCCATCGTGGATCGATCGTATCTTCATCTTCTATCGGATCTTGATCAGAAAGCAATTGCCAGCCATCCCCTTTGGGATATTGGTCACGTGGCAATCGACTCACGCTGATTGGTGCCTCTAACAACACCGTTTCAAATATTTCCGGATTAAGATCAATGAAGTCATGTTTTACAACAATGATCTCATCATCGGCATCCTCATCCAATTGATCGAGTCGAACAAATGAGTAGGTTGATTGCGACGTCGTGTCAAATGTCACTTCGATATCCTCTGAAGTAATCGAATCACAAACGATCATCACACCGTCCATGTCCAAATCAGAGAAAACCAGTGCGTTTCCGTCAAACTGTAAAGTGCCCGTAACATGCACTTCAGGAATGGACTTGACTTGAGTATGATGGAGTAGATCGTTTTCTTCCATAGCGAGATGTTCATCAATATGTATGATTCCATTTTCGGAATGCAAGAAGTCTGTTTTTGTAAATTTCACGATCTTCACCTCATGTCGCATTTGATATTATAGTAAAAGCACACAAGAATGTCAATAAAATATGTTAGACTATAAGTATGTCGATCTGTGGAATTATTGCTGAATACAATCCCTTTCATCAAGGGCACGCCTATCAGCTTGCTTATGCGAAAAAACATTTTGATACTCTTGTTATCCTTACTTCCATGTATTACAGCCAAAGAGGTCTGCCCTCTTTGCTCTTACCGGAAGATAAAGCACGACTGTGTTTGGAACATGGAGCGGACCTGGTGATTGGCCTGCCCGTCTGTTACACGGCACAAAGTGCCGCTTATTTTGCGAAATACAGTTTACAAGCCCTACACCAGATTCCCATCGATCATTTGTTGTTTGGTTCCGAATCCAATGACATCCATCATTTGGAAAAAACCTATGAATCGATTCAATCAAAACCAATCGATGCCTCTACCAGCATGAATCATAATCTTCAATTGGATATATTGCCCAATGATCAATTGGCCCTCTATTATGTGCACGAATGCAAAAAAAGGGGAATCCAACCGGTATCGATGCAAAGAGATACAAGCTATCCATCCGCTACGCAAACCCGTCTGGACTATTTTAGTGGAAAGCCAGTATTGTATGATACCTATTTTCAAACCCACCAACAATGGGAAAATTATTATCCCTATTTGAAAACATTCCTTCAATTGAGTCCACCCGAAACCTTAGAACAGTATTTTTTGGTCAATGAAGGCATTGAATATCGCTTAAAGAAAGCTGCCAAACAAGACACGTGGTCTGATTTTCTTGAAACTGCCATTTCCAAGACCTATTCCCGCTCACGGATCCAACGAACCTGTTTGATGATTTTGCTACAAATCACCAAAGATAAAATGAAAGATCACAATCGATTTGATCGACTGATCGTCTTGGGCTTCAATGAAAAAGGCCAACAACTATTGAAAGGCAAGGATTGTGCCACTAAATTCAAAGAAATGCAGGCATTTGATCAATTCATTGAAAATCAAACGCTTACTCTATATAACAGTGTGCAGCCACGACCCATTCATAGAAAGGCGGTCCTGAAAAAATGATCCTACTTTTGCTATTGATCCTTGTATGTTTTTTCGTCTATGAATATTACTTTCCGCCCATTCCCAGACCCAAGGGCGTCTATCCCTATGCATTATTGTTAGGGTGTCCAACCCATGCAGATGGGAGTTTATGCACATCCGCAAAAAAACGTTGCCAAAGAGCCATTCAGGCCTATCAAGATCATCAATTTGAAACGTTGGTAATTACAGGTGGTGCCGTCAAAAATCAATATACCGAATCCATTGCGATGAAAAATTATATTCTTGCCCAATGTTCCATGCCAATCATCTGTGAGACCCGATCCAAGAATACTTGGGAAAATATGGTCTACTCCAAAGAAATCATCCAAAACCAGCCTGTATTGATCATTACCAGTGGAACGCATGCTCGTCGGGCTTGTGCCATTGCGAAGCAACACTTTCACCAATACAGTGCCATCTGGTATCCAGAACATCGACCCAAACATATTTTCAGAGAAATGGTTTCTCGGCTTTTATATATCAAGATCGAACTACAAAAGAGGTTGCCCTAAGACAACCTCTTTATTGTATGACACGAACCACATCACGAACCGAGCGAACTTTTTTCAAATTGGACATCAAATTTTGAAGATGGGCTGCATTTTTCACGCCCAAGGTCAATTTGGTCGTTGCAGTCAATCGATTGGTGTCGACACCTGAATCCACATGCCGTAAATTAACGTTACATTGTTGGATCACGGTCACAATATCACTCAATAGATAATTGCGATCATCGCTATAAATGATCAATTGCGCTTCGTATTGTTTCTCTTCCAGATCCTCTTCCCATTGCACCGGAATCAATCGCTTGGTTTCATGTGCCACATTCGGACAATCTTTGCGATGGACTTTCACACCATGTCCTTGTGAAATAAAGCCAACGATCTCATCTCCAGGAATCGGCTGACAACAATTGGCCAAGGAAACCGCAATCGTATCGATACCGGGTACGATCACGCCGGTTTCGGATTTTTTACGCATTGGATTTGGCTTGTTGTACAATTTGATGATATCATCATCTTCCATCGCTTTGGCCTTAGTCGTATCAATGCGATCCATGACCGATTGCATCGATACTCTCTTATTGGCCAAGCCAATGTAGAAATCATCCAACGTTTTATAGGATAAAGAACCAATGATCGTTTCCAATCGTTGGGGCTCAATGAGTTTTTCATCCAAATGCCGCCGCACGATCTCCTCTTTCAACATCTGTTCGCCCTGTTTGATCATTTCTTTCTGCTCTTCGCGATCTTTCTTTTGCAGGAAAGAACGAATCTTATTTCGAGCATGCGCACTCCGAACGATCTTGATCCAATCTGGCGATGGTCCCGGTGAATTCTTATTGGTGAGGATCTCAACGACATCGCCATTATTCAATCGTGTATTCAATGGAACGATGGCCCCATTGACTTTGGCTCCCACTGTTTTATGTCCAACATCGGTATGAATGCGATACGCAAAATCGACAGGACAAGAACCAGGCGGTAAGGTGATGACACGGCCTCTTGGTGTCAAGCAATAGACATTGGCTTCAAAGATGTCTTTTTGTAGAACGGACATATATTCTTTGGCATCTTCGCTCTCTTCATCGGTCATTTGGGAAAAATCCCGGAACCAGGCTAATGAGTCTTCAATATCTTTTTGGCGCGTCTGATGATTGAAATTGCTGTTTTCTTTGTATTTCCAATGAGCAGCGACACCACGTTCCGCAACTTCATCCATTTCTTCCGTACGAATTTGAACTTCAAAAATATTACCATGCGTAGGTTCAACGATCGTTGTATGCAAAGATTGATATAAGTTGGCTTTCGGCATCGCAATATAATCTTTGAATCGCCCTGGAATCGGCCGATAGGTTGCATGGATATAGCCCAATATTTCATAACAATGCGTTACCGTATCGGTAATGATCCGGATCGCATACAAATCTAAAATTTCTTCAAATCGCTTATTTTTGTTGACCATCTTTTTATAGATGGAATAAAAATGCTTGCTTCGACCAAAGATACGATATGGAATATGATATGAATCCAAGATCGTTTGGATATCATTGATCATCATTTGGACTTGTTCGTTACGTTCGGAAACCCGTGTTTGGACCAATTCTTTGATGTTCTCATATTCCCTTGGCTTTAGGTATTTAAAAGAAAGATCTTCCAATTCGCTCTTGATCTCATTCATACCCAAACGATGCGCAATAGGGGCATAAACACTCAAAGTTTCCTTAGAGATTCGCTGTTGCTTCTCGGGCTTCATATATTGAAGCGTCCGCATATTGTGCAAACGATCGGCCAATTTGATATAGATGACACGCACATCTTTGGCCATCGCAATAAACAATTTCCGATGATTGCTCGCTTGATAATCTTCTTCATCTTGGAACTTAATCTTACCAACCTTGGTAACCGCTTCCACCATTTCAGCTACTTCTTCACCAAATTTTTCTTTGATCGTATCGTATGTGACTGCATCACAATCTTCCACAGTATCATGCAGCAAGCCAGCTTCGATGGTTCGTGGCCCACAATGAATTTGCGCCAACGTATCCGCTACTTGAATGCAATGCGTAATATAAGGAGCCCCACTTTTGCGCTTTTGATCTTTATGGACGTCAAATGCAAAGGCATACGCCTCTTGGATCTTTTCTAAACTGTCCGGGTTATGGATATAAGTTTTCACATGTTCCATACATTCATCAAAAGAAACTTCTTTAAATTCACTCATGTCCATACCCTCTCTTTCTTCTTAACTATTTATTCGCCGGCATAATGAGCTAAGGAACAAACCGGAATATCCCCAATTTTTTCGCGACCATGAAGATCATCCAATTCAATCACAAAGCCACAACCAACAACTTGACCACCCATTTGTTCAACCAATTGAATCGCTGCTTGTGTCGTTCCTCCGGTGGCCAATAAATCATCGATCACAACGACTTTTTGTCCCGGTTTGATGGCATCGGTATGCATGCATAACTCATCTTCGCCATATTCTAGACCATATTTTACCGAAATCGCTTCGCGTGGTAATTTGCCTGGTTTGCGAATGGGGGCAAAACCCAAATTGCACTCTAAGGCAACGGGTACACCAAACAAAAAGCCTCGCGCTTCTGGTCCAATCACAAAATCCGCCTGGGTTTCTTTCACAAAATCCACGAATGTTTGTGTGACATAACGCAATGCCTCTGGATCTTGAAGGATCGGTGTGATATCTCTAAAAATGATTCCTTCTTTGGGAAATCCAGGAATACTGGCAATATACTTTTTAATATCCATACTTATTCTTTTCCTCTTTTCTTATATCGCTATTTTACAACACGATGACTCATCTAGCCAATATAATTGATGGTTTCAATGATAAAAGACGGTTTTCTTTGACCTCGAAATTGATTGATTTGTACCTGACCGACAAAACTATAAATTTGATTCACACTTTTTTGTTTTTCTTGCTCCGTTTGATTGAAATTCATACATTCCAATCCATTCCGCAAGATATATCGTACATGCTTGCCATTTTGAATGGGAAACATCGATTGAATTTCAGGATGGATCAATTCAAAAGAAGGACAGACAAAACCAGGCCCAAAAGGTCGGAGTTGATCTAAACTTTGGATTGCAGATAGGCTTAATTCTTCCGGCAATACCGATAGAGTTTCCAAATGAGGCTCTTCCCATTGAAAGGTCTGGATCCGATCATGAATATATTTTTTGAAAAGGGTATAATCTTGCGGACTCAAACTAAACCCCGCCGCTTGGGCATGGCCTCCAAATGTGGCATAAGATGGAAAATCTTTCAAAAAGGCCATGCAGTTGAAACCTTCGGGCGAGCGCATGGATGCTTTGTACCCCTCTTGATTTTTTGTCATGACAATGGCTGGTTTATGATAGGCGTTGCATAAATTTCCAGCCACCAATCCAATGATACCTTCATGATACGAGGCATCACTGACCAATAAGACCTCTTCTTGTAGGGCACATTTCGCTTTGGCATGATTGACCATCTGCATGGATAAATCTTTCCTGCGATCATTCAATTGATTGATTTGTTGCTGGAAAGTGAACAATTGACTGCGATCACTGCATAAAAAATATCGAACCACAGTATTCACATTGCCTAAATTGGATAACCTGCCGACCGCATTTAATTTAGGAACAATTTGAAAACCAACATTGACTTCATTCAATTGCCGGTCATTCGCCAATGGGGATATATGCGATTCCGCTTTCTCATTCAATCGTTTTAGACCTTGTTGGATGATGGCTCGCGTTTGGCCTTTGACGATCATGACATCGCCAATGCTCGCAATGGCAGCCAATTCCAGATCATAACCGGTAGCGAGGCCTAAAGCACGGATACACTCAAAGGCAACACCGGCACCACATAAAGTTGAAAATACGGGTTCCATGTTGGTTGGATGCACGAGAAGATCACAAGGTACGGGATTTTCGATTTCGTGATGATCGGTTACAATGGTTGTCATTCCATACGACTTGGCTTTTTCTAAAGCATCGATTGCTTTTACCCCATTATCGACCGTAATGATGGTCGTATACCCTTTGGCATGGGCTTTCTGTACAGTTTGGGGATGAAGGCCATAGCCTTCTCGAATGCGATCGGGTATATAATAACCCACTTCGATGCCATAGCGACGTAAACCATGGACCATGATCGTTGTGGCCAGGATCCCATCGCAATCATAATCACCACCCACAAAGATTTTCTCGTCTTTATGGGTTGAAATAAAGTCCACAAACGATTGTATAGATGGTGCTTGTGAAACGGGAGCCAGCCTTTGCGTATGGGTCCAATAGTCCCATTCTTTTGGATTGGAGACGATAAATTGTAAAACTTTTTGTGCTAAATTTTCCATGTTCGTATTATAGCACAAATAAAAAGCAGAACGATCGTTCTGCTCTAGCTTTCAATAAAATCAAATTCAAATCCATGAATTCGAACCGTATCGCCATCTTGACAACCTGCTTTACGCAACGCATCATCAATGCCCATATAACGCATCCGCTGACTAAATAAATAATAGTCTTCTTCCGTGTTGAGCTTGGTGATGTCAAAGGATCGATCAATTTTTGGCCCTTTGACTTCAAAGACATGCGGTTCCACTTTGATGATTTCAAAGTCTTTGGGTTTGGCTTCCAAAGTATAGGTAACCCCAGCATCTTGACCCCAGTCATCCATGATTGGAAATGGTGGCGTGCTGGCTAACAGATCCGCTGCTTTGCGTAAGACGGGATCCAATCCTTCGTGAATGATCGTACATGTTTCAAATACCGGGACATCGGGATAGGTGGCTTTAAAGCGTTGCAGATTTTCCTTTGCCGCATCCAGATCCATCTTATTTGCGACCACGATTTGCGGTCTTTCCAACAAGCGCATTTGATAAGAGCCCAGCTCATCATTGATGATCTTGTAATCTTGGACAGGATCCCTGCCTTCTTCACCACCCATATCGATCACATGTAGAATGACCCGACAACGTTCGATATGTTTCAAAAATTCATGTCCCAGACCTTTGCCTTGGCTGGCTCCTTCGATCAATCCGGGTAAATCTGCCAAAATAAAACTGCGTCCATCTTTGGTTTCCACCACACCAACGTTCGGTGCTCGTGTCGTGAACGGATAATCACCGATTTCTGGATGGGCCCGGCTGACCGCATCTAAAAAAGTGGATTTGCCAACGCTTGGAAAACCAACCAGACCTACATCGGCTAATACCCGTAACTCTACGATACAATCAAATTCTTCTCCGGGTTTGCCATCTTCGGCATATTTAGGTGCCGTGTTCCGACTGGATTTAAAATGATAATTGCCCCGGCCACCTCGACCACCATGAGCGACAATTTGTTGCTGATGCGGTTGGGTAAGATCCGCTACAATTTGACCCGTATCTGCATGCTTTACGATCGTGCCTAAAGGCACCTTCACGATGGTATCTTGGCCATTGGCTCCATGCATTTTTTTCGTCTTGCCATTTTCTCCCGGTGTCGCCTTGATCTTTCGATGATAACGAAGATCCATTAATGTGATCATATTGGGATCGGCTTCAAAGATGACATCGCCGCCTTTGCCCCCATCACCGCCAAAAGGACCGCCGTAAGCAACATATTTTTCATGACGGAAACTAACGATACCATTTCCACCATTTCCGGCTTTGACATTGACTTTTACTTGATCGACAAACATTGCCATTTCCACACCTTCTTTCTAAAAGAAAACCCCGGTATTGCCGGGGTCCTTCGTCTTAAGCTTGTGGGTAAACAGAAACTTGTTTCTTATGTTTTCCCAAACGTTCAAATTTAACAACACCATCCACTAATGCGAACAATGTGTCATCGCCACCACGACCTACGTTAGTTCCGGGATGAATCTTTGTTCCACGTTGACGATAAATGATGCTTCCTGCATGGCAAGCTTGTCCATCAGCTACTTTGCATCCTAAACGCTTCGATTCTGAGTCACGACCGTTCTTAGTCGAACCAACTCCCTTTTTTGATGCGAATAATTGATTATTTAAAACGAATTTCATGTCGGTTACACCTCAACTTTCTTTATTTTGATTATTTTCGAATTCACTTGAGCCACCGTATCCAATTGAATAACAAATGTTTCAAGGATCGATTGTAAAAGAGGGGTAGACTCTTTTACATGAATACTCACAAAGCCATCTTCCATGGTGAGCTCACAACTGTTTGGGCATTGTTGATCAATGCTGTTGAGAATCCCTACACTGATGGCACTCACTTGTGCACAAACAAGAGCAAATTCTTCATGTTCTTGCTGATCTTCATGCCCACTGACCACAATGAGTTCCCAATTTTTTTGATGTCTTTGCTCGTGAACAGCAATGAACATTACTAAGCCTCAATAGAAGCAATCTTCACAGCTGTATATGGTTGACGATGTCCTTGTTTACGACGAGTTGAACTCTTCTTAGGACGGTATTTTACGATCGTGATCTTCTTACCTTTTCCTTGTTTTTCAACGACACCTGTAACTTTAGCACCTTCTACATATGGTTTTCCAATTTTACCATCTGCGAACAATACCTTGTCGAATACGACCTCATCACCTTCGTTAGCCGCTAATTTTTCAACATAAATTACAGCATCTTGTTCAACTTTGATTTGTTTTCCGCCAGTTTCAATAATTGCGTACATATGTGCACCTCCTATTCATGAATACTCGCCATTAAGGTGTGCGAAGCATCTTTCAAACCTTTTCTGTGCGGTTGCCGACTGCGGAGTCTGCAACAATAGTATTTTATCCAAAGGACCCCTTCACGTCAATCTTTTTTTACTTTTCTTTGATCCATGTCAGTGCATTCGCGATCATCGAATCCGATCGATCCTTTTTCCCATGGATCTTCACAAACGCACCGACTTGGATGTTTTCTTTTTCTTTTTCATACATACGCGGCATGATCGCAATATCCATTTGTGCACTCTCATCTTCTAAAGTAAGAAAACACATCATCGACTGGGTCTTCTTGGTTCGGTGGATATGATATCGACTGATCTGTCCTACAATGGTTATATAGCCCATCGTTTGTAAAGCTTGTTGGATGGGGATACAAGGCTGCATTTGTTGACGTAAACGAGCAATGGGATGCTCGGTCAAATAAAAGCCATATACCTGTTTTTCTTTTTTTGATTTAGCCAATGGATCTTCTTTCATCGGCAAGATCCTAGGGGGCGATACAATATCATAATTAAACAAAACCCCTTCATTGGTTTTTGTTTGTACGATCGATGCATATTGTAAGACATCCCGTAAAGCTTCTTGCATGGTGGCTCGATTCAAACCAAAACCATCCAGAGCACCGCCATCGATCAAGATGCGCATATTGGATTCGTTCACTTTTTGCGCAGAAGAGCGAACCACAAAATCAATATAGTTCTTATAAGGTTTTCCTGGCTCCAATTGTTGATGCACCAATTGGCCAATGCCTTTCATGACTTCCAGTGGCATGCGTAAGCCATTCTTTTCGATCGTATAGCCATTTTGGGATGCATTGACATCTGGATACAAAATCGGGATGTGCCGTCTTTGACATTCATAGATATACATGCTCGTCTTGGATTCCGAACCAATGACACTATTCAAGATACTTTGATAAAAATATAAAGGCACATTGGCTTTCAAATACGCCATTTGATATGCCACCATACCATAGGCATAACTATGACATTTATTAAAACCATATTCCGCAAATCGTTCCATTAAGTCAAAGATTTCTTCCGCCACTTTTTTGGTGCATTGATTCTGTATTGCACCATCAATAAACTGTTGGCGATACGAAACCATCAGATCCATCTTTTTCTTTCCCATGGCTTTTCGTAAATTATCGGCTTGTGCCAAACGAAAACCACCAATCGTTTGCGCAATCTGCATGATTTGTTCCTGGTACACTATGATTCCATAGGTATCTTTTAAGATGGGTTCTAATCGCGGATCCAAATATTGGATCTTGCGCGGCTCTTTGCGATTCTCTAAATAAATAGGGATATTTTGCATAGGTCCGGGACGATACAGCGCCAATACAGCGGCAATATCTTCAAATCGTTTGGGCTGCATCTGGATCAACAATTTACGAATGCCATCGGATTCCAATTGAAAGACTCCCATGGTATCTCCTCTTGAAAACAATTGATAGGTTTTCGCATCGTTTAAAGGTAATTTTAAAATATCGATGGTGCGATGTTGATCGGTTTCAATGGCTTTTACGATTGAAGCAATCGTGGTCAAATTACGAATGCTCAAAAAATCCATTTTGATCAAGCCGAGATCTTCTAGATATTCCATCGGAAATTGGGTAGCTTGGATGGTTTCATCCACAGCCACTAGCGGACAAATCTTTTCGATGGGCTGATCCGAGATCACGATACCGGCTGCATGCAAAGAAATATGTCGCGGTGTTCCCTCGATTTTTGCTGCCCAGTCATACAATTCCCGACTTTCTTTGTCTTGATCGATCAATCGATGAAAGGATGCATTGTTTTGATATGCCTCCAACAAGGTTTCCCGATTCAAAGTTTTAGCGATCGCATCCACTTTACGAATGGGATAATTCAATACCCGTGCCACATCTCGTAAGGCGGCCTTGGCCTTCATGGTATTAAAAGCGACAATATGAGCCACATGAGCATCGCCGTATTTTTGGCGTACATATTCGATCACTTCATCGCGTCGATCATCGGGAAAATCGGTATCGATATCGGGCATCGAAATACGTTCTGGATTTAAAAAGCGTTCAAACAATAAATGATTTTTGATTGGATCAATATGGGTAATACCTAAACAATAGGCAACCAGCGAGCCAGCTGCGGATCCTCGTCCAGGCCCGACATAAATACCTTGTGAACGGGCATAGCGAATAAAATCCCAGACGATCAAAAAATAATTGGTAAACCCCATTTTAACGATTACCGAGAGTTCATATTCAAGCCGTTTCACATAGGTTGCTGGCACATTGTGATTCATCCGTTTTTCCAGACCCGCCTTGGATAATTTGATCAAATAAGCGGTATTATCGATATGAAGCTTATTTTCAAATTGTGGTAGATGACTTTTTGTCATGGCCATCTGAACGTTACATTGACATGCAATGTGATCGGTCATTTCAAGATCAGCCGGATCATAAAGTTTTTTCATTTCCGTATCCGTTCGAATATATCGATCATTTTGGACATCTAAGGTCTGGTCTTGGATCGTCGTTTGTTTCGCAATGGCTCGTAAGATCCGCAATTGCTTGACATCTTCCGGCTTTTGATAATAGATGCAAGATAAAGCGACCGTAGGCATGCCTTGTTTCTGGGCACAAGCCCTTATTTTTTGATTGATCTCTTTTCGATAAATAGAATCATTCTTGGCGATTCCTACATAAAAATCTTTCCATAAAGATTGGCAATGGGTTAGATGTTCGATCAATACATCGGTTTCTTTATGATTGACCCATCGCTCAAAACTATCTGTCGTTATCACGATGCAGGCACTGGTTTGCTGGGCCAATTCATCCAAAGTATATTCTTTTTCATGCATCCATTGGGTGGAAACATGATACAGCTGCTGCAACGCTTGATCATTTTTGGCAAGAAACACAAAGGAGAATGTTTGTTCATGATATTGACAATCTCCTTCCAAGCCAAGAATCGGATGGATCTGTTTTTTTTGGGCATAGGACCAAAAGGCCATCGTACCATACATGGATTTCCAATCCGTCAGGGCTACGTGTTCCAGCCCCATCGATTTGGTCGTATCCACTAATGAGGCAATCGATAGTGGCGATCGAAGCAACGAATAATAACTGCGAGCATGTAGATGTACCATGGATCCATCCTCCTTCCTCTTTAGTATAGCACACAAAAAGAGCACGATCGTGCTCTAAGTGGCTTGCTCCAAAAGGGCCATCTTTTCTTCCCATTCCTGTTCCAGATGCGCAATTTCATTGTGTTTTTCATCGATTTGCGCATTGAGCTGGTCCATCTTGCGAAAGTCTTGGTAATATTCGGGTTCAAATCGTTTGTCACGTAATGCTTCCAACTCCGATTCCGCACGTTCTAAGAGCGTTTCCAATTTAGCGACCCGATTCTTTAACTGCTTGGTATCTTGAAAAGTGACTTTGGATTCTTTTTTTTCTTGTTGCTGCAGTGGCATCTCTTCTAGATCATCGGCCGTTTTCTTCTCGAGATATTCCTCATAGGACAAGGCATACACATGGCTTTCTGGCCCCATTTCCAGCACATGATCTGCCATCTTTTTCAGAAACATCCGGTCATGTGATACAAACAATACGGTTCCATCGTATTGCATCAAAGCATCTTCCAGAGCTTCTTTGCTCGGAATATCCAAATGATTGGTGGGCTCATCCAAAACCAAACAATTGTCGTGTTCCAACATCAGACAAGCTAAGGCTAAGCGAACACGTTCGCCACCGGATAGTGTATTGACATCTTTAAAGACTTCATTTTCAGTAAACAAAAAGGAAGCCAAAATATTCCGAATCTCGGTCTGATTGGCCATGGAATCATGTGCCCACAAAGTATCCAATACATTTTTATCCGATGTCATCTGGGCACTTTCCTGATCAAAATAGCCCACATCGATTTGATGGCCCCATTGATACGTTCCCTGTAAGGGTGGGATCTTTTGGATCAAGGTCTTGACCAAGGTACTCTTACCAATGCCATTGGGCCCCACAATGGCCATACGCCAACCTTTTCGTAAGGAAAAATCAACGGTGCTCAACGCTTGATCATAACCAATTTGGAGATGTTCCACTTCTAAGACCTGGTTGCCTCCTTTGCGAGCCGAGCTAAAATGGGCACGCATTTGGGAATGATCCGCTTGCATATCTTCGATCGTATCCATCCGGTCCAGATATTTTTGTTTGGACTTCGCAAAAGCGGCCTTAGAACTTTTAGCATGAAATTTATCGATCAATGCCGTTAAGCGTTGAATTTCTTGTTGCTGCCGAACATAGGCTTCATGATTTTTGGCAATATATTCTTTTTTCGCTTGCACATAATGGGTATAATTGCCCGGAAAGCGCAATGTCTTGCCATGGTCAATTTCAATGATCTCATCACAAACATGATCCAAGAAGACCCGATCATGAGAGACCACGATAATGGCAAATGGATACGCTTTGACATACCCTTCCAACCATTCGATCGATTCAACATCGAGGTGGTTGGTTGGTTCATCCAGCAATAAGACATCGGGTTTGGACAACAACAATTTTACCAAGGCAATGCGCGTCTTTTGACCACTGGAAAACGCTTTGATGGGTTTATTCAGATCCTCTTCTGTAAACGAAAAATGAAAGAAGACATTTTTTAATTCTACTTCGTAATTATACCCATTGAGCATTTCGAATTCATTTTGCATGCGATCGTATTTTTCAAGTTGCACCATACTGGCATCGGTTGCCAAAATATCGGCTTGTTTCAATAGATCTTTTTCCAGTTGTCGCACATGGTCAAAAGCTCGGAGTAATTCTTCATAGACGGTATTGTCTTGATCATAAAAAGTAATTTGCGATAGATACCCCACATGAGTATCATTGGCAATCACGACGTGTCCGCTATCGGGTTGTTCTTGTTGACAGATGATCTTTAATAAGGTGGTCTTGCCACAACCATTTCGACCGACCAAGCCAATTTTTTCTTTGGCTTTGACCGTCAAGCCAGCCCCATTCAAAACCATCTGGGTACCATAGCTTTTCTGGATCCGACTTAAACTGACTTTCAATTTGATCCTTCTTTCTTTACATCCAAATAATAAGCAACACCTTTGGCCAATGCTTTGGCTATTTTGGTCTTATTCTTTTGGTAATACTGAATACTGCTTGTATCGTCCCCATTCAAAAATTGGAAATAGACACCATACATACCTGGACTATCTTTATAGCGTTGATTTTCTTTGGATGAAGTGGTACGACCCGCATAAGTTGCTTTGCCCCCACTTTCACGCAATTGTGGCCAGACTTCGTATTTATCATTCTCATCGTTATAGCCATCAAAAAGGACTCCATCTTCATGCAGTTGTCGAGCACTGGATTGGGTATCATCCATTTTGATACCATTTTTTTGCATGATATACGAAATATTATCGGCTAATACCCCCGATGTATGTGGCGAAACCATCATGAATGGTTTTTCCGTCGTATCGTATTGACTAAAACCAACACTTAAAAAGATCTTGGCTTTGTGTTCATACCCTTTCGCTACACGACCACTTCGACCACTATAGGAAGGGGTCCCCTCTTTTTTGCGCGTCAATTGCACGTTTAAACCATATTTTTCGAGTTCTGCCTTGACTTTGGTGGCAAAATCATACGCTTCGGCTTGTTCCGTCAGGTTTCCCGCCGTTAATCCATCGGCCACTTGATTGTTTTCGGTATCATAAATATCACCGCATGGATCGATCATCACGTCGACCGTATCGGCTTTGGGAATATTTTCCGTAACGGAAATAAAGGCATAATTCTTTTTTAGATGAATGTCCTGATCTTTTAAATAATCGGTATCGGCATCCATGGAAATATGTTTCACGCGATGCTTTCGACGAACCGTTTCAAAGGGTTCCATGTGCACCTTTTTATTGAAGTATACGCGTTTTTTTTCAAAATGATCATACACATAGACTTCATACAATCCAGGATCCAATTGATTGGTCTTGATGCCTTCATCCGCACCTGAACCAAAGGTATAATTGATTTCTTCCTGGGTCTCGACATTGACCAAGACCAAATTCGCGCCCATCAGTGCATCCGTTTTGTTTAGTGCTGTATCGTGATAGAGCTTGAGTGATTCGCCATACATGGTATAGGTCTTCACTTGATAATTTTGGTTAAAATGGGTCTTGATATTATTTTTCAAGATGGAGGTATCTTGGATCGTATCCAAATAGGTTTCATTGATCCGATCCACATCGGTAGGTCGTGTGACATATAAAAAAATCGAAATAACGATCAAGGCAATGGTCGTGACCAATAATATTGAACGACGAACAGGAGATATCGAATGAAATGTTTTCTTTGCCATACCGTATTTATACCAAACTTTAAAAAAGCCGTCAATGTGACGGCAGTGATTAGAAAATCAAGTTTCTTGGTGTTCTTGGATATGGTTCGACATCACGAATATTTTGCATGCCAGTCACATACATCAACATACGATCAAATCCTAAACCAAAGCCGGAATGTTTGCATCCGCCAAAACGACGCAGATCCAGATACCATTGCAAGGTGGATTGATCCATACCCAATTCCTGCATCCGTTTTTCTAGTACGTCATATCGTTCTTCTCGTTGGCTACCACCAACCAATTCTCCCACGTAAGGAACCAATAAATCGCAAGCGGCCACGGTCTTTTGATCCTCGTTGACACGCATATAGAAAGCCTTGATGTCTTTTGGATAATCCGTCAAGAATACGGGACCATTGACGATCTTTTCGGAAATGTAGCGTTCGTGCTCACTTTGCAGATCCATGCCCCAATAGATGTCTTGATTTTCAAATTGATCTTTGGCTTTTTCTAAATGCTCGATTGCTTCGGTATAGGTCATACGCACAAATGGAGAATTGGCAACATGCGTGATTCGTTCCAACAGGCCTTTATCGACATATTGATTGAAGAATGCCATTTCTTCGGGTGCATGTTCCAAACAATAGTTGATGCAATATTTGATCATGGCTTCAATACAATCCATATCATCGGCTAAATCGGCAAAGGCCAATTCGGGTTCGATCATCCAGAATTCCGAGGCATGACGAGTCGTATTGGAATTTTCCGCACGGAACGTAGGTCCAAAGGTATAGACATTGCGATACGTCAATGCAAAGGGTTCGACATGTAACTGACCAGATACGGTCAATTGCGCATGTTTCCCAAAGAAATCTTGATCATATTTGTCGTCTTTGCGGGTCGTGACAGTAAAGCATTCGCCAGCTCCTTCGGCATCATTGCCCGTAATGATTGGTGTATGGACATAGACAAAGCCTTGGTCTTGGAAAAAGGTATGGATGGCCATGCTCAACACCGAACGCAAACGGAAGATCGCATAATAGCTGTTGGCACGTGGTCGAATATGTGGAATTTCGCGCATATATTCAAAACTGTGACGTTTCTTTTGAATGGGATAATCATGATCACAAGCGCCTAATACTTCAATGGAATCCGCATGGATCTCAAAGGATTGTTTGCCTTTGGGTGTATATACAAAAGTTCCTTTGACTTCTACAGCCGATCCCAAGGTGATCTTTCCCGCTTGTTCAAAGGTTGGTAGATCTTGTTCATAAACGACTTGTACATTGGTAAAACACGATCCATCATTGATCACGATAAAACCAATTTTTTTACTAGCGCGATTGGTACGCACCCACCCTTGAATGTCTACTTTTTGACCATCCAATTGGGCGGCTTGTTCTTTCATTTTTTTAACTAACATTGTTCTTCTCCTCCCAGAAAATAAAAAAATCGCTCCCTAAAAGGAACGATTTAATAAACCGCGGTGCCATCCTCATTTACATATGAATATGTACCCTTTGATCGATGTAACGTATCGAACGAGACTGTCTACTTATTTTCTCCAGTCCAGCTCCACAGGTGTTCTTTGATATCTATTCTTGTCTTTCACCATCACAAGTCGCTACTGTCGATATGTCCGTCCTGTTTCTATGCTTTTTTATTCATGGAATTGGATTCAAAAACCAATTCTTGTATTGATGATACCACATCCACGCTCTTGACAACAACCCCTTTTGGGACATTAAAATGCTTGGATGTAAAATCAATAAATCCGGTAATGCCGCACTCCACCAAGCGATCAACAGTCTTTTGAACGCCGTGCGTGATCGTTAAGATCGCAATGTGACATCCCTGCGGAATTTTTTCTTCTAGTTCATCCATCGAATAGACGGGAACACCATATAATTCCATCCCGATCTTTGATTCATCTCGATCAAAGGCACAAACAATTTCACCGACAACGTAATCCCATTTGTTGTAGTTCATCAAAGCGCGTCCTAAGTTTCCTGCTCCAATGAGAATGATCTTCTCGTCAAAATCGACTCCCAATTGCTGATTAAAGATCTCGACCAATCGATCTACACTATAGCCGTAGCCTTGTTTGCCTAGATTGCCTAAAAAAGAAAAATCACGACGAATCGTTGTGGGTTCAATGTTGACCAGTTCGGCCAATTCTTTGGACATGACACGTTCCACACCGTGTTTTTTTAATTTTCGTAAGGCTTTTAAATAAACTGGATATCTTTGAAAGGTGGCTTTTGGTACATTTTTATTATTATTATTATTATTCGTAGTCATTACAACCTCCGCATAGTTATCTATATTGTAACTGCTTGTGAAGTATTTAGCAACCGTTGTGAATAAAAAAATAGATGTCACAAATCATTTGGACATCTGTCTTTCATCTAACTTTTTCAAAGTGGGATCCACAAATTGAATCAAATCTTGCATTTGCTCTTTGACAATGGAGGCATATCCATACTGAAAGGTATAATAAACAAAAACACCAAACATAAGAAGCAAGGACAGCCAAATTATCAAAAAAGATAAATGAAAAAGCAAGACCAATACGATCAGTGCCACCACAAAAACGAGCGTCGCAATCTGCAAAATACGTACTTTATAGCGTTCTTCATACGTATGTAAAAGGGATGGAAATTCTTTTAGAAAGGCTATGGTAAAAGCATCCAATGGTCGATTGGTAAAAACGACCCCTGCATATGTACGTTTGGGCGTTTGTCTGGCTAAGGAAACTTGTTGCATGCGCATGACCACAAATCGTAAGGCTTCTTCGTTTTTTTCTTTGCGATATTTTCGGCCATATAATTCCATCAATTTTAAATAATCCACATCATACACGGGATCCTGGCTCATTTGGATACAAAGATCATGTAATTGATTCATGGAATTTTGCGAATACGTTCCCAAACTATCTTGCATTAGGCGTTCGACTTGTTTTAAAGCGCCCATATATGGTTGCGTCATTCAACGATCCTTCCTTTCAATCGATCCAGCATTTTTTGTGATAGGATGGCCACAACTAAACCACTCACAATGGAAAGGGCCAATAAGATTGGCAAAAACAGCTGCATAAAATATTGTTGATAGATCCATGTTACGGCAATCACTTGGCCTACGCTATGAAAAGCGGCTCCCAAGATGGAAATGCCATAGATAGAAAATACCTTGACATCGGCACCAATCGACATCGCCAGCAAGCTCAACAAGCCGCCAGATAACGAAAGCCAGAAGGCGACGCTAAAAAGCGTCCCTTGTAGTATGGCGCTTAAAAAGATCCGACCCATACCGACGATCCACATGGATTTTTTATCATAGATCATCAAGGCAAATAAGCTAGCTAAATTAGCGAGTCCAATCTTAAATCCGGGAACGATCATCACGATGGGCACAAAGCTTTCAATGAGTTGTAAAAGAATGCCCACGGCCATCAAAAATCCTAAATTGACACTTTTTCTTGTATTCATCATTGAATCACCGTATCCTCACTGGAATCATTTCCCTCTTCAATTTGAACCACGGTTTCATTGGGAAGACAAACAATGGGCGTATTCGCATTGGATACATATCCTTGTTTGGAACACGTATGATGTGGACTGTTTTCTTGTCGCACGCGAACTGCACCATCTTTCACCTGAATATGAACCGGTCCCAACTTCCCTTTTACGGTATATTCTTTATTCTGTCTTAGATCGATGCGTAATACTTCTTTGTTGGCAACTTGGACAACCGCGACTTTGGATGTCGGTGCATTGTGCAATAAAGGAAAAATCAAACCAATCGAAAGAATCATGATACCAACGATCAAGATCTTATCTGCCTTTGTCATGTCAATCATTATAGACTATTGCACGACGATATTCACTTTTTTTTCAACTGTATTGCCAAATCGATCATAGATCCGTACGGTAGTGGCTTTGGTTCCGGTGGTGGATGTATCAACATCACTTTCATAGTTCACGCCGGATAGATCACTGGCATCAAAAGCGGTTTGATAATCGGGTTCGGCACCAACGCTACATGTGATTTCAGTTGGTGATTGATTGACCAGTGGTGCTTGGGTATCTTTGATTTTAATCTTAAATGGGATTTTTTGGTTTCCATTGATCAAGGTAAAATCATAGGTACCACAAACGAGATACTCTTTTCCTTTGTTCACAAAACGATTCTTTTCTTTATAGATGCCTTTGGATTGGGGTACGACCTTCATATTCTTGGTGTCGTAATGATCGGCATTTTTGATATAGAGCTTGGGATTGCCATATACATCGGCGCCCAATTCATAGGTAAATGTATGTTTTTGTAGTTCAATGGAACTGGAACATCCACTCAGCAATATACCCAAGGCTAATAATAATGTGAATTTTTTCATGTGGATTCCTCCTGTATGGATGCCGCCATCTCTTTGATCCGATTCAAGCGATGCTTCATTCCCGATTTTGATATGATATCGCCATAGGCACGATAGACTTCTTCACACAATTCATTCATGTTGGCATCGGGAAATTGTTTGCGAATTTCCATCACATGACGAATCTTATCCGAAATATCTACCTTTTGCGGATTGGCCTCCAGGATCGCGATGGCTTCTAATTGTTTTTTGGCGGCCTTTTGGGTCTTCATTTCATTGGCCACTTCACAATTATCCAGCCGTGTCATTTGATTAAAGAAGTCACGTTGGATGCGGCTGTCTTCAAAATCAAACAGGGCTTGACTGGCATTGCACAACCGTAAAAAATCAGCAATTTTTTCACCCGCTTTTAAATAGATCACTTCGTATTTTTTGCGTTTGGTGATCTTCGCAGGTAAATGATAGCGTTCCATCAAATGTTGAACGGCTTGGGCCAGCTCCGTTTCGGTGGTTGACATCTCCAAATGATAATTGGCGGTTTTGGGATCGTTGATCGATCCACTGGCTAGAAAACAACCACACAAATAAGCTCGTGCCATTTTATCCGATCGGATCAATCGTCCCAAGGGTTTATAGTGGATGCCCGTATCGGTCAAAATGCCGAGATCATCTAAGATCTCGCTGGCTTTATCATATACTTCCACGCGATACATATTGCTTTTTTTTAAACGCATATTGCGAATGACCGATAAACGTGGATTGACCCCATATACTTGTTTCAACATTTGAAACAGATGTTTGGCAATCGTTGCGTTTTCAGTTTGATAGGAAACCGACAAACCACGAAAGTTCATATGCATGCTGGCACGCATTTGAAAGAGGGCACAAATTTGTGCCCGTGCTTGATTTCGATCGGTTGGTTCTTTACAGATTTGTTTTTTCACTTCGCTGGTAAAGGACACGGAGATCCTCCTTACTATCTATCTTTTCCAAGATTTCGGCTACCGCTTCACAAACCGCTTTCGGATCATGACGTATACGTCCTTGGGTATCAAATTGTACCAATAATCGCTGCATAATGCCATAGTCATGTTCCGCTTCTTTGATCTTGACCGGATAGGAATGCTGCTTTGCGTAAGCTTCCAAGATTGGTTTTGGTAAGTAGGATTGATTCACGACCACCAGATCTACCGCGTCTTTAAAGGAATGTTTTTCCAATGCCCGAATATGATCTTCTACGCTATAGCTATCGGTCTCTCCTTGTTGGGTCATCGCATTACAAAAATAGATTTTGGGACAAGGATTATCATGAATGGCTTGACTGATTTCAGGGATGATCAAATTGGGGATGATCGAAGTATACAAAGAGCCAATACCATAAATGATCAAATCCGCATTATGGATGGCTTGGATCGCATCCAAAAAGGGATGAACCTTTTGTTGATAAAAGACTTTATTGATGTTGTTGTGTGCTTTCGGGATGGAGGCTTCGCCACGAATCATCGTGCCATCTTCCATCATCGCATATAAAGTCACGATATCTAAGGTACTGGGCACGATCTTGCCGCGTACATTCAATACGTGGCTAATGGCTTCAATGGCTCCCATAAATGAGCCGGTAATATCCATCAATGCTAGAAACATCAAATTGCCTAGGTTGTGACCACCGATATCTTGATTGCCACTGAATCGATAATTCATCAGTTCCGCAAATAAAGATTCATCTTCCACATTGGCCATGGCGGTCAAAACATGACGAATATCGCCAATGGCTGGTACATTATAGGTTTGGCGCAAGCGACCCGTGCTGCCACCATTATCGGCCACTGTTACAATGGCGGTAATATTGGCATTTTCCAGTTTTTTCATACCGCTCAACATACTGGAAAGGCCGGATCCGCCACCAATCACAACGACGTTTTTCATCCGATTTCCTGATCGCCAATATCGCGATGGCTTTTAAAGCAACGATACGTATCTTTATAGGTATCGTATAACCAGTTACAAATGGTCACAGAGCGGTGTTGTCCACCTGTACAGCCAACGCCCACGATCAAATGGGATTTGTGTTGTTCATTATAGGCTGAAAAAACAAAATCACAATAGGCTTTCAATCGGGTAATAAAATCCTGGGTTTCTTGGGCCATCATGACATAATCATAGACTGCTTTATCATTGCCGGTCTTCTTACGAAGGGCGGGTTCATAAAATGGATTGGGTAAAAAGCGCACATCAATCACAAGATCGGCATCCATGGGCAGGCCATGTTTGAATCCAAACGATTGAAAGGTGATCGTAAATTTGGCAGTCTCATTGCCTTTAAATCGATTACGGATGCGTTTGGCCAGTTCCGAGGTCGACATCCTGGTCGTATCAAAATGAATGGTGCCTTTTTGGTTGCCTTGCATCTTGTTGAAGTAATCCCGTTCCAATTCGATGGCCTCTTCTAAGGTCGTAGCCATGCCATTGGCAATCAATGGATGTCTTCTTCGGGTAAAACGATAGCGTAATAATAATTCTTCATCACTGCAATCCAAGAAAATGATCTGGACATCCGTAGATGTATCATCAAAAAAATTAAAAAAGGTCATATAATCGATCGCACTCACGGACAGTGCAATATATTCATATTTTTGTTCTTTTTGTAGGACATTTTCCAATTGGGACAATAATTCTTTCGGAAAATTGTCAATACAATAATAGCCTAAGTCTTCAAGGGCATTCATGGCACTGGATTTGCCGGCACCAGACATTCCCGTTAATAGGACGATATGTTGCTTCATGTGATTTCCTCCTATGTTTCTATTCTATCACAGTTGGAAAAGCGTTGAGACTCGGTTACAATATTTTGTATGCAAGGTATTCTTTTTTTAGATTTTGATGGGGTCATCAATCCCTATATGTATACAAATGAAGTTGTCCCGGATCGAAAGAAATGGTTGCGCATTTGGAAACATCCTAGTTTTATCCACATCAACAACTATACGATTGGCCAGGTCAATGCGAATTTTGATGTGGAAGCTTGTCAATATGTCAAAGATCTATGTGATCGATTTGATTTAAAGATCGTCATAACTTCTTCTTGGAAAGAATTTTATTCATTGAAACAAATCAAAGCGTTATTGAGCTTGCGTCAATTGGATCCCTATGTCATCGATACGACATCGAAAGACAATCAATCGCGTCCTGATAAAATCAGAGCCTATCTCAAGTTACATCCGGTCAAGATCTATCTGATCTTGGATGATATCGATATGCGAGATTCGTTTCCCGATCATTGTATCAAGACCTATAATTTATTTTCAAAAGCGCAGTATCAATTGGCCATTCAGCTTTTGGAGGCTCAACATGCGTAAAACAATCTGGAAGATCCTGGCGATCGGCGTAATGTTCTTGATTTTCTGGTTTTCCAATCAAGATGCGAGTGCTTCTACTCTACAAAGTGGATGGTTTTATCATTTGTTTCATGGCCATCTATCGGTATGGATGATTCGGAAAGCAGCCCATATGTCCATCTATGCTTTATTGGCTTTTTGTGTCTATCAGGCCCAAGAAAAACCGACCATTCAGAAAACCCTTATTATCGTAGTTATCTATGCTTGCAGTGATGAATTTCATCAACTCTTTATTCCCGGGCGAAATGGCAGTCCCATCGATGTAGGCATTGATACATTAGGGGCCCTGATCCTTTTGGGCCTATGTAAAAAACTGAGCAAATGATTGCTCAGTTTTTGATCTTACTATCAACAAAACCTTTTTGTACACCTTTTAGATCGTTGGGATCCCCATTGCCAAACCAGATCAGATAGCCTTCAAATCCTGCTTTATTGATACCTTTGATCTCGGCTTTGACATCCTTGGCATCAAATGGACTATAAGCCTGGATCCATGTACGATAGATCGCTTGGGTACCGATTTCCTCCATTTGTCGCTTGGAAATCGTGGAGAATTTATACAAGGTCTTCTTTGGTGCAGCAGTTGGATTGGGAATATCCATAGCACCTTGTGAGAAAAGATCGGTATATGGCATGGGACAAACGACATCGACCACATTGGCAATGGCTGGGAAGAATTGACCGATATCTTGGTCATCTTGAACAACGATAGGCCAAGCAAACACATCAGCAGCGACATAAACATGATACGGACTGAGTTGATCTTTGGCATAGGTAAAGAAACCCTGGATGGCCGCTGCTTTACTTTCCTTATATGTATTGCGCATATTCAGATCATCTTTTTGACTAGCCGTACCATCTGGAAAACGACAATAATCAAATTGAATTTCATTGATGCCCATCTGGGCAATTTCTTTGCAGATATCAACATTATACATCCAAGCTTTTCGCGAATAGATGCTTGGCCAATATTCATCATTGATTTCGATGAAGTTGCCTTTTTTATCCACGATGGCTTCTTTTTTATTTTGTTTCGCAAATATCGAATCTTTAAACGTAACACATCGAGCAATCATGTAGTAGCCGGCATCTTGAAATTCATGGATGAGATCTTTCAGTTCTTGTTTGGACATGACCGATCCGGACAAGGCTTCGGATGGTTTTGAAAGATATTTTTTAGGTACATCACTATCATAAAATAGATTGCCACCATCGCCTTTACACTCAATGGTAATGGAATTGATGCCCGTTTTTTTGATCAGGGATAGATAATATTGTTTATGATTTTTTAAGTTGCTTAAAGAGACATGTACCGAATTGATATCCGAACGAATCGGATTGTCTTTGTAGCGAGAGGCCGGTTGCGGTTTATAATCGATTTGATCCACATAGGCATCTTTGGAATAGCCTTTGCCATAATAATCATCCCAATAGGTAGAATACGTGATGTCTTGGGCGTAATTCGCCGTCGCCGCACTCTTGGTCGTTTCGACATGAGCCCCATTGATCCAATATTTTTTACCATTTTTCTTCACTTGATACCATTGGATCCGACCCGTCTTGCGATCGAGGTCTTCGGTCTTGACCGAAACAACTTTGACCTTTTCCCCTTTACGAACAACCGTAGAAGATAGGTTTCCTTGTTTGTTGGTCATAAGATTCAACAAGCGGCGTGGATACACATATTGAATCTGAATGGCATCTTCCAGCTTATTGACCAAATGAGTATTATCCACTGTCAATGTTTCATTCTTATAGACAATGGTCGATGTATTTTCACCGGTTTGTCGCAATTCCACTTCTGACCCACGAGGAATAGATACCACGCGTTGTCCCGCTTCATCATTTTGGGCATAGTACGAGACGGTAACTTCGAGCGTATCCCCACTACAGGCAATGTAGCGTTTCGGATGGATCAAAGCATCGACTCCAGGAATACAGATCACAAGTGCAAGAATCACCAAAATGGTTGTAAAGAATCCTTTTTTATGATGGCGATAACTGGCTTGGAGCATTTGTATTCGCTTTTGATTCTTCTTGTTCATAAAATAATACTACCATAGTTTATGAAAACATGCCATTTTTGGCGATTCTAGACCTATTTTTGTGCTTTTCTGTTCTCTTTTGAATCACACGGTCCCATTATTGGTAGACTTTTGCTAAAAATTTCTCACTGTTGACAATGCATCGTGTATGTTTGCCTTTGCCAATACAAGTTTGGCCTTGGTAAGCCACAACATCATATTGAAGGATTCGGCCTTTTTGTTCCGTGAGGGTTGCTTGGATCGTAATTTCTGCGCCAAGCGGACTGGGTGCATCATGGCTTACATTCATCGCAATGCCAACACTGGTTTGACCTTCTTCTAAGTCCAGACACAGACAGGCAGCTTGTTCCATCCAAGCAATCATTTGCGGTGTCGCTAATACATCCAAGGACCCGCTTTTCATGGTCGATGCCAAATGGGCTTTTTCGACGATACAGTGGATTGTTACGGTTTGCTTCATATTTTATCTCCATTTCTATATATGATATAATAATTCATATGAACAATGTCAATCAACAAGATTTGATCCTTTATCGAAATTGTCGAAGACGGGTGGAGCGACGCTTACTGATCACGATCCTTTTTTTGATCGCCTATAGTATAGGTGTGGCCTATGCCTTAAATACCGCTTTTTTACAAGTGGATGCCAATGGCTTTGATGTGCTATTATCAGGAATCTTACTTTCGCAAGTCGGTATTTATATGGTCATCTTTATCTTATTGACAACGGGATCAAAAATCTATCGCTATGTCTATTGGCTGGCTTTTGCGTTTTCGGTGGTCTTGCTGTATGTACCGATTTCTACAACCATTACCGATATGGGCCATTTGCTTTCGTACTTGGTTTTATTGGTTTGTATGATCGTAAAGCTCCAAGTTTTATGGAGCACGGGCAGCTATCTAAAAAACGATCCTTCCGCAAAGGTCTTTTTTGATCATATCATTGAAGTGGATGAAAATGGGAATTTTGAAGATCCTCGTTTTGCCAAAGACCTTGCCAAGCAACAAAAGAAAACCATTTCACAATTGAATATGGGAGAAGATGATACCGTACAAGTCGTAGATATGGAGCAGCCACAAGTGGAATTGCCTCATCAAGAAATTGATGATGAGGTATCGGAGGCTTTGGTCGAGACCTTAACGTATCAAAAACTGGCCGTGCGTATTGGTATCGTTGTCTATTGTAGTTTAGGGCTATTCCCGATCCTCATTCAAATCTTTCATAGTTTATTTGCGAGCAACGATTACCAATATATTTTTGCCAATCATGATATGTTTGTATCCTGCCTGATTAGTGCAATCTTATGGACCGTTCCGGTTTTGTTCATGTATTATGAACACCCCAAATCGAAACAACTGGTCAAAGCTTGTATCTTAGGTGAGCTGATTCGCATTGGCCTCTACTTGCCAACTTTTATTGGTTATATGCGTGCACAAGATACCACCTATCCGATGCGAACTTTTATTTTCTATGTTGCGTTTGATGTGGTTCGCTATCTTTTGTTAGGCATGACTATTCGACCTATTTTTAAAATGGATCCACCCGAACCGAAAAACGATGAAGATGAATACGATGATGATGAACAAGAAAGTGCCGAGTAGATTCTACTCGGCATATATTATTTTGGTATCAAACCCATAATGTAAGATATATTCTTCCAAGGTCCAATTGTTTATATAGCATTCTTTCGCAGCTTTCTTTCCGACATAACGATAATGCCATGGTTCATTCGAAGTACCCGTTATACTTGTTTTGGAAGATGGATAACGAAGAATAAAACCGTATTTATAGGCATTCTTCTTCATCCATTGATATTCTTTCGTTTCACCAAATGTCGAATACTTTCCATCTACGACACTTTGACTGGTCATATCAACGCCTAAGCCCAATTGATGTTCGCTGTAGCCTGGTTTGGCAACGAGATCATCCGCTGTTTGGGTATCATACATCGCATGATATTCATTGTAAAGTTCTTCTTGTTGCGCATACGATCGATAGGCACTGTTGATCACCAGTTCCAAGCCTTTTTTCTTGGCCGCCTTGGCCATTTTTTCTAAAGCCGTGGCCGCTGCCTTACGCATTTTATTCGGTGTATCCGCAGAAGCCGTAGCCAGATTTACGGTAACTAAATCATTGGGCACATAGTTTTTCGAAATCCCATAGCCATCTTTCACTAAAGTCAAATACGAAGGATTGGCAATTCTATAAGTCCGTGTCACCTTATTTTTGGAATTGATCTGCGCATGAGAAATGGATAATATGGCAGCTAATGGCTTTTTCTTAGATGCCACATATTTTTTTAGATCTTTAGCTACAAATCCATTGATCTTTAAATACTGTTTAGCTGTTGTAAAAGAAACCTTGCTACTGGCCAAAGCTTTGAATTCTTTGATGGACATATGTTGTTTCATCAACGAACGAATCGTATCCATCGAATAACCCAGTTTTTTCAGGGATGGAACCACTTGATAGACACCATCGACATACGCAATGGTCTTGGCTTTCGAAAGTCCGGTTTGTTGATGAACGGTGGCATAGTCATAATAATGTTGCTGGTTTTTCTTGGTATCCCATGCATCGATATCAATCTTTGTATCCAAGTAATGGGATACATCATCACTTTGCAGGATGACACTTTGTTGATTAAAGGTATATCCAGCATGCCACAGCTGCAAGCGGGTATGGTTCCATACACCCACACATAATACCACAACGATACCTACCAATATGGCACGATTCCGTCGTGCTTTCTTTTTGTTGATTTTTTTCATTGATTCCCCCAATATTCTTCTAATGTCCAATTCTTTTCAAAACAAGTCTTCGCTACCTTTTTTCCTACATAGCGTAGATGCCAACTTTCATAGCTGTAGCGTGTTACCTTTTCTTTCTCTTTGGGATAACGCAGGATAAATCCATACGAATGCATATTCTTTAAGATCCAGTTATAGCCTTTGTAGTTTTCAATTTCATTAAAAGGATGATCATTAAAGGTAATATCGACTGCAAGTCCAGTATTGTGTTCACTTTGGCCGGCTCGCGCAAAATAAGCATCGGCATAGTCTTGTCCATACGTATTGGCATTGGTCGTCCATAAATTTAATTGATAGTCATAACTACGATATCCCGAAATCGCAACGATCTTAAGATTTTCTTTTTTCCCGGCTTTCACCATTTTTTGAAAAGCGGTATTTGCTTCTTTTCGCAAATAGAGTTCATCACTGTTGCATCCAGTATCTCCTACTGTACATACACTTTGGATGGGCTTTAGATCTCTGGGTTCATATCCTTCGGGTAAGGCATAGAATTTATTGACTAGATAAGCTGGATTCGTATCTTTATGCACAAGGATCGTTTTTGAATACGGTTCTAAATCTTGATTCGTATTCACAGCCAGGATCGTTTGTTTCGCACTGGTCTTCTGTTTTTTATAGTAGGCTGCGTATCGTTTGGCCAAGGAACCATGATAATTTTCCCGATTGATCATAGCTTGAACGACCTTTGTAGGTACGCCGCCTTTTAACAACGTATTGACACCCGATGTAGATGAAATATCTAAATCACAATAACTTTGAATATATTTACCCTGAAAATCACCAGATAGCATTTTTTTCACACTATCTGTATGCGTACAGTCTTTGGCTTGGGCATATACACCAGCTGCTTTTAATTGGGCTTTCTCTGCTTTGGTGTAAGGGCCACATCCACTCAAAACCAATGCACAAAGTATAAAGAACACGACTTTTTTCATATCTCTTCCCCACTCTCGTTTTTCATTATAACAAAAAAACGTCGTATTTCTACGACGTTAACGATTGGAATAACGAGATAAGAATTGTTTGGTTCTTTCTTCTTTTGGATTGCCAAATAATTCTTCGGGTTCTCCTGCTTCGGCAATGACACCTTGATCCATGAAAACGACATAATCACTGACTTCACGAGCAAATTGCATCTCATGAGTAACCACGACCATGGTCATTCCTTTTTTGGCTAGATCTTTCATGACATCCAATACACCACCAACCATTTCTGGATCCAGTGCACTGGTTGGTTCATCAAATAAGATGACATCCGGATTCATACACAAAGCCCTGGCAATGGCAACTCGTTGTTTTTGTCCACCCGATAGCGTTGTACTTGCGGCATGAGCAAAGGATTCCATACCAACGGTTTTTAGATGTTCCATCGCAATCTTTTCGGCTTCGGCTTTGGAGCGTTTTAAGACTTTGATTTGCCCTATGGTACAATTATCCAAAACATTTTTATTATTGAAAAGATTGAAACTCTGAAAAACCATACATACTTTGGATCGATATTTCGTGACATCTAAGTCACCACCTAAGATATCTTTTCCTTCATAATAGATCTTTCCACCATCAGGTACTTCCAATAAGTTGATGCAACGAAGCATCGTACTCTTACCCGATCCCGATGAACCAATGATCGTCACGACTTGTCCCTTGGTGATTTGGAAGTTGATATCATTCAATACTTGGAGTTTACCAAAGTGTTTTTGTAGATGTTCAATTTTAATAACTGTATCACTCATTTTGATTCCTCCTAGACATTGGCTTTAAAGGACACTTTGTCGGTGTGATTTATTTTCTTTTCGACATAGTTCAAGATGATCGTTGCAATAGTGGTTAGAATCAAATAGAGAATAGCAGTTACCATATAGACTTCAATATAACGCATGTTGGATCCGGCAATCGAAGTGGCTTGGAAGTAAAGTTCCGTAACGGCAATGGCATTCAACATACAACTATCCTTGATATTGACAATCAATTGATTACCAAGTGCCGGAAAGGTATTTTTGATGGCTTGTGGGAAGATGATCTGCATCATCGTTTGCGTATTGGTCATACCAATAGATTTAGCAGCTTCTGTTTGGCCTTTATCAATGGATTGAATACCTGAACGAATGATTTCAGCCATATAGGCACCCGTATTGATAGAAATGATAAACATACCAGCCGTAAAGCCTGTCCATCCCAAAGCTGGTTTTAATAAATAATACAAGAATACGGCTTGTACCATCATTGGCGTTCCACGGAATACCCAAACATATAAACCGGTGATAATGTGACCAAGATGTTTGAAAAATCGGGTAACAGGTTTATCAAAAGGGTCAATTTCGACCGCGTGGATGGCACCAACCACCAATCCTAAAAGTAAACCCACTAAAGTTCCGACAATGGCAAATTCCATTGTTAAACGAATTCCGTAAGCAAACATGGGCCATGAATTCACTAATGTTTGCCATGCATACGCAAAATCAATTTGCATTCTATCTACTCCTCACTTTATTAGTCTTCTGTAGGTGCACGCTTAACAGCATCTTCCATCAATTTCATTCGCTCTTCTTGAGAGATAGAATCCAAAGCTTTCTGCACTTTCTTGAAGTATTTTGTTTTACGTGTTCCATTCTTTAAACCAATGGATACAGATGTATCATTATCAAATCCTTGACCATCAGCAAAATGTACAATGGTCAAATCTGGGTTGGCAGATACGATACCATTGGCAACTGGTAATTCAGCTGGAATACCATCGGCATCACCATTTTGTAGAGCAACCACCAATTCTGGATACGTTGCTTTTGGTGTCTCGTGTTTTACGCCATTGATCTGATCAATAATCGTATCATAGTTTGTATTCTTTTGTCCCATGACTTTTTGTCCAGAGAACTGTTGAATACTCGTATAACCGGCTTGTTCACTATTTGCACGAACGATCATGACGGTTTCACTTTGATAATAAGGTGTTGTAAAATCGATTCCTTTTTCACGCTTCTTATTGGCAGTCATACCGGCAACGATGGCATCAATTTCACCCGATTCAACGGCTGGTTGTAAACCATCCCAACTGATCTTCTTTACCACCAATTTCTTACCTAATTTCTTCGCAATTTTACGAGACATGACAACATCATAACCATCACAATAACCAGCTCCACTGCCTAGTTTGGAAGCTGTAGATGATTTCTTACTTTGTTGCCAGTTAAATGGTGCATAGTTGCATTCCATACCTACTGTAAATGTGTCTGAATCTGCACTTGAATTGGAAGAACCACTGCCACAACCCACCAAAGACATGCTTAAGGATGCGACCGCGATTGCCGTTAATAATTTTTTCATTTCTCTCTCTCCTTTTTCTACAAATGAAGAAAAAAGGCTATGTGTTATCTTCACATAGCCTACATGCCTTGCTTTCAGATAACGCCTCTTCTGCAACGAAGGAGTGAACTAAGTATTTCTTAGAACCCCAAGAAATAAAATTGCCATTTTATTTCTTTCGGCGATGATTACCTTTCTGAAACTTCACCGTCTGCCAACTCCATTTCATACTCTGACGCATCGCTGCCTCTATCTTCATCTGATTTACCTCAATATTATAGAACAGTGAATCATATTGTCAAGGATAGATTATGCATCTATCATACGATTGATATTATCCTGAATGATCGCATAGGCCACAATGGATAGTCCGAATATGCTTAAGATCACATACAATATGGCATTGTTGTCATACATTTCATCGATTTGATTCATGTTTTTTGCCACTTTATATACAAAATAAATACCATATATACCAAAGGTGATCATGGAAAAAATGACAACTTGTGCCGGGCTTGTTCCTTCTTGATAGCCATTGGACCGAAGCAGGATATTCGTATCCCGAGCAATGCTGTATTGCCAATAAATGGCATAGATACCACAAGTAAAAATACTAAACAAGATACAAGAAAGAATGCTTCGATGCTTGATCCATGCGGATCCATTGGTTTGTATTTGCGGATACATGGATCGACTATACAATTCGGTATGATTTAAGGTGTCCCAATCCGCCATGCCTTCCCGCCAAACATAGGTATTGGCACCAATGGTATTATTGGCTAAAAAACCATTCATTTGCGCCTTTGTATAAGGGCCATGCTGGTTTTGGTGAAGATCGATGAAAAACCATCCATCCACTTTTGTTTCCTGCGATTCGCCAAAAGATAAACTTGAAGCTTTTAGGGATTCCCAATCCGATTGTCCATCATGCCATACATAGGTCAACTCGTTGATCCGTCCCACATCATAAAATTCTTTCATTTGCGATTCCGTAAAAGGGCCTTTGGACTCATTATTTTCGACAAAATACCAATTTTGTTCTTCAACCGTTTTTTCTACTTGTATATCTACAGGTTGTCCACAATTGGGACAAAACTTTTCATTTCCATTGAGTTCATGACCACAATGCATGCACTTCATAAGAATTCCTCCTAATGCATCTATAGTATAGCATAGGTTAAACATTCCAAATGAATAATTCCAGCTAAATACATCTATCTCTGTTTACTTTTTAATTTTGCTTGAATCATTTTCAAACCGGAAATAGCCACTTCATTTTTACCCATCAGTAAAATAAGTCCATAGGATAAAACAGAAAAAATAACCGAAAATAAGATACGAAGAATGAGTGAGCCAATACATGCTTGACAGAAATAACAAATCACCATAATACTCGCACAGCCCAACAAAACAGGAATTATTTTCATCGTTCGAAATTGATCTGTCAAATCCATCGAACTTCGCTTACAAATGAGGACGACTATTCCTTCTGCCAAAACAGTAGTAATCGCTGCCCCATTCAGTCCCCATAAAGGAATCAAGATAAAATTCAAACCAATATTCGCAATGGCAGAGATGATGGTTGCATAAAAGAAGCTTCTTTCGTTTCGATTTGGAACTAAAACAGCTTGTGAATAAAAACATCCAAATACCGCAAAAAATAATGCAAAACAAAGGATACGAAGTGAGATATATCCATACGCAAATGAATTTGGTGCCAAAATAGAAAGAATATCCTTACTCAAAAAGAACAGTCCGATGATACTAGGGATAATAAATACATACAGTACATTTCGCAATCCACTTAATAAGGACATATAATTCTTTCTATCATTGTCGCCCAAGTATGCAGATATTCTTGGAATGGCCACAATAATAACAGCATTTAGAAGGGATTTGATGACTGAATATACATTGGAAGCAATCGAATATACACCGACTTCACTATCTGGTCGAAAAAAACCAAGAATGATGATATCTGATTTCACATAGATCATGCCTGCAATGGTAATACAAAACAAATAAATAATGGGCTTTAAATGTGTCTTTAAATTTAAATGAAATGTAAATCCATAGGATATATATTTTCGTGTATAAAAAATATTCAAAATATAATTGAAAGAATATGAGAATGCCATGATCCACGTATATAGAATTAAATCATTTTTTGTTTTTACTAAGGTTAGTATAAAGATCATCGAAACGGTTTGAATAATGATATATCGTAAAGTCAAATAGAAAAAATCTTCAAATACATTATTGATCCAGTCTCGTCCGAGGGTACTCGAAATCACATTAATAGATAGAATGGCCAATAAAACAGATTCACGATTCAATCTTGGGATAAATTTTGTTAATAAGAATAACAACACCAAAGACAAAATCATCATGATGACATTGATTGAAAAAAGTTCATCGGTCAACTTCTTCATTTGTACTGGGTCTTTACGCACTCGTGATACTTCCCGAATGGCATATGTTGGTATGCCTAAACTAGCTAAGGCAATGATATATTGAATCACCGAATCGGAAAAACTATATCTTCCTAAGTTTCCACTTCCCAATACACGGGTAATATAAGAAAAAGTAATAAGAGGAAAAACAATAACACAACATTGCTTAATGATATTCAATACAGCATTTACTTGAATCGACTTTTTTTGTTGCAAGGTATTCCTCCCACTATTAAATGATATTTGCTAGAACTTTCATTTTATATACAATCGATGACTCGCCACTTTTTTGATAAATGGACTTTATTCTTAACAACTGATTTTTAATTTTCCAATCGGCTTGATAATTTGCTAATAAATACAATAATTCTTTATCTTCTTGTTTATAACACAAATCTCCTTTTAATAGTTGCTTGGCCGTATTGCTTCGAATGTTTCGATACTTTGATTTATTTGTATGCATTCCAGTTACATCTTTAATTCGCTCACTCAAAGAACTTTTCTGAATGCCAACTGTATTATTGGAATGGATACGATATAAAATATAGGATCTTGGATCATAAACGAGTTGACCAACCAATATAGCGATTAGCGCAATCCAGGCATCATGCATACGATGATCCAATAGACTTTTTGGTGGACAAGGAATGGAAACTACACATTGAGCCATCGAACGATTCATGATCATGGTGCACCCTGAAAAATCATTTTTTGAAATATGGCCAACTAGTGTTTGATCCGGAATAAAATCATAACGTAATTGTTCTTTTTTTCCATCACAATACAACCATTGATTGGAACAATATAAAGTAGGACCCTTTCCTATTTTTTCAATGCCACGTATCAATTTTTCTGGTAACCAAATATCATCTTGATCCGAAAAAGCGTAATAATCAAAATTCTTTTCGGTTCCCATCACATGAAATAACAATTTCATGAAACTCATGCCAGGTCCCACATTTTGATCAAATGGTAAAATTGTGATGGGATGGTCTTGCTGATATTTTTGAACTATCGCAATGGTATCATCATTGGATCCATCATCACGCACAAAAAGTGTAACTTTTACGTCTTTTTGTTGAAATATACTTTCAATCTGTTCTTCAATAAATGCAGCGCCATTATATGTGCTCATTAAAACAGCTACACTATACATTATAGAAAAGACTCCAATGTCCACTTAAACATATGTTCATTATCAACTTGTGGACGCCATCCCAAGTCACGTACCTTAGATGTATCCATAATGGCAAGTTTAAAAGGTAAATATGGCATTTTGCTTGCTTCTTCGGAAAACTTCACCTGTGTCTTTTCGGATGGAGATAAATTTGCAATCAAATGGGCTAAATCACGGATACTGATTAAATTTTCTTCGGCACCTACGTTATAGAGAATGCTTTCGCCTCTTTCCATAATTAAGAATACAGCATTCATAGCATCGGCAACATACGTATATGTTCGCATCGCACTGCCATCCGAATGAAGAACAATATCTTCCCCACGTAACGCATTTTGTAAGAATTCGGCAAAAGCTCGTCCATCATCTAATACGATACCAGGCCCCAAAGTATGTGAGAAATGCACGCCACAAAAATCTACGTTGTATTCCTCTTTATAAGAAGCCAACATTGTTTCACAAAGACGTTTAGCTTCTGGATAACATGCGCGAGCATTCAAATTGCGTAAAGGTCCCATGTCTTCTTCAGTAATATTTCTTTCTTCTTTCCATTCACCATATGTTTCAACCGTTGAAATATAAAAGACTCTTTCCGTATGATGCGTCTTTGCGCATTCAAGAACATTATGAGTGCCATTTACATGTGCCCATAAAGTTTCAACAGCATTCTCTTTAAAATCTCTTGGCGCTGCCGGTCCAGCTGTATGGAAAATAAAATGTATATCGCTATCAAAATCAATCGGTGTATTCACATCTTGATACAAAAAAGATACATTTGGAAATTCTAATAAATTTCCAAAAACCATTTGTGATTTTTCTTTAGACCGTGCTAAACCAACTACACGCAAGTTCAAGTTATACCTTAGATCCACATCAACCAAGGTTTCGACGATATAGCGTCCTAAACGACCGGTTGCACCCGTGACCAAAATTGTTTTGTCTTGATACATGCGCCAATTTACTGGGCTATTCAGAATAATATCTAAATCTCTTTTTTCCATATATCCTCCTAAATTCCAAAAACATATTTGTTTTCTTCCAATTCCAACATAGCTTTTAAGATATAATAATCTTCTGGTGTTGTGATTTTTATATTATTGTTGTTCTCTTTAACGATATGGATAGAATTTCCCAAATAGGTATATGCCAGTGCCGCATCTAATATAGGAAATTCTACATTTTCTTTGACCATATGTTGATAAGCATCTTTTAATTGACACAATTGAAACGTTTGTGGCGATGTTAAACTATATGTATCATCTCGCTTTTTAAAATCTTTAAAAGTAGCTGTATCTTTATTTGTGATAACAACCGATTCTATGACCGGTTTTACGGTCATGGCACTGCCATATTTTTTGGCAACACGAACGTTTTCAGAAATGATCGACATTTCAATCAATGGTCGTACCCCATCATGAATGACCACAATGTCGGTATTGATTCCACCATTCTTTTCGATTTCTCGCAATCCATTTTCAATACTGCCTTGACGATCTTTTCCACCTGGAATAATAGAAATTACTTTTTTTAATTGATATGTATCTACTAATTCCTGCATATATTCTAACCAATTTACATTGCAAGAAATAATAATTTTATCAATGTCCTTACACATTTCAAATTTTTCTAATGTATAGATGATGACCGGTTTCCCAAAAACTTTTAAAAATTGTTTTGGCAACCCCGACGTTCGCATTCGCTGACCAACTCCGCCGGCTAAAATGATGGCATAATTCATACTTTCTCCTTTTCTAATTGTTTAATAAAATCAACTAAGTGCACAGGTGAAAACTCACCATGATACTTATAGTCTACTGTATAATCGGATTTTATCCAACATGGATCAATATCATCCACCGATTGAAAATAATACATATATCGAGGATCATAATAAGGTAATTCTTTAATATGTACATTATTTGTTAATAGTTTTTTATTATACACAATAGCTTCAAAATATCGTATCGATTGCGCTTGTTGATGTTCTTGTAAAACTTCTAAAATACACTTGCTCGATTTGACATCAGCAACGACTTCAGGATATGTTTGCTTCTTTCTTGTATAAGCCAATTGAGATCCATTTACAAATGTATCCGCATGATTCGATACCATTTTAAAATTACAATCTACACCTTGTGATTCTAATGTATCAAATATTTTACCAATCAAAGATGCTCGATTTCCTTTATCATATCCCACAAAATATAAATCAGATGTTTGTTGTGAAGGTGATACAAAATCAAAGGATGAATAGTATGTATAACCGAACCAAGTAAATCCATATTTCTTAGCATCATATTTATCATATGTCAAAACTTTAGCCCAAACATTTGAAGATAATTTATCTCTGACATAATTCAAATGTGGTGAATTCGCCTCTAATGAATCGGTCAAAAGAGCATATAAAAATACATTCTCATATTTTTGTTTCAATTTTTCTAGATAATTCATTGAATAATAACAAATACTCGATGACGGAATGATGACATGATAAATTGTAGATGAAGTGAATGGATACTTATCAAGGTAATAAAAAAAAGACTGGAATGGCATGGTCACGAAAGAATTGATTTTTTTGCTCAAGAATATATCTTTTATAATGTTCTGATAGGAATGTTTAAATTGTTTATGAGACGGCCAAAACTCAATAAGCGATTGGTTAGCCGTCAATGTCAAATCACGAAACAAACCGTTTTGATCTTTGTTTAAATAAGAAAAAATGAACTTTTCTTGCATATATATCCTCAACTTTTACTCGGTTACTTTAACACTTTTATATATATTCTTCAACACTAGGTCATTTCATGATGACCTTGTGTTTCGATTGTCTTGAAACTGAAAAACAATATGACTACCACCATTTCGTTTCTCTTTTGGTGGCAATTGCATATAATCACCAAATAATTGGGTTAAATATAAGTCATAATCTTTAAATATCTTTACTTGACGACCATTGAATTCATGATTGATCAAATTTGTAAATAATGTTTTTGAAAATAAACCTTTGTCTGGATAGGCACCACCATAGTTAAAAACATATGAACAAGATTCAGTATTATGTTTTCTCATTCTTTGATTTAAATGAGTAACATAATAGTTATAACTAAAAAGATAGGTAAAGGGTTTTATCAAAAAATATCCTAGTTTTTCCACTCGTGAAGCACCTTCTGGACACTTATATCCACAACGAATGATGTATAAATTTTGTAACCGTTTTATTTTTTTTCTTTCTTTCATACGTTGTGAATCATCATCCACAACATTATCATATGCAAAGATATCGACCCAAACACCCTGATGAAAAGAAAGCTGATGTGAATAAGTCTCACTGAGGATCGTATCTTTTCGACGAACTTTTCCAAAAATCAATCCACAATTGGGATCTGTATTCATATCCTGAAAAAGAAAACGAGATGCATCCAATTCTTTTTTGCAAACAGCAACAAAACGATCGTATTCACTACGTAACATACCTAAGTCAATATCATCATCCCAAGGAATCATACCACTATGACGAACGGCACCAATACAACTGCCACCTTCCAAGTCATACTTTATTTGATATTTATCACAAATACGAATGATTTCATCTAATATTTCTAATTCAATTTCTTGTATTTTTTTTAAATTATATCCACTATCCATTTTTATTACTCCATTGCAATCCTTTTATTTCTTTAGTATTTGTACATTATTTTAAATGATACGTTATTTTTTTACAATGCCTGTAAAAATCCAGCTTCGATTTATGAAAATTACATAACGAAAGGTCAGTAAACCATTTTTTACTGACCTTTTTCATTAATCCTTCAGTTCTTTTAAATATCGTGCCAATGCATCATGCCAATCAGGCAAACGTGTAAATCCGTGTTTGTCCAATTCGGTTTGATTCATACGACTATTCTTAGGGCGTTTGGCTTTGGCTGGGAATGCACTACTATCCACTGGGGTTACTGGTACATCCATACCGGCTTGTTTAAAGATTTCTTTGGCAAAATCATACCAACTAATAAAATCACCGGAATTGGTTGCATGATAGGTTCCATATTCTTTCGTTTGAATCATATCTACCACTAAACGAGCTAAATCGTAAGTATAGGTAACCATACCAATTTGATCATTGACAACACTGACGGCACCACGCTCTTTCCCTAAACGCAACATCGTTTTGATAAAATTATTTCCATTCTTTCCAAATACCCAAGAAATTCGAATGATAAAATGTTTTGGATAACTTTCAACAGCTAATTCCCCTTCATATTTGGTTTGTCCATACACATTCAATGGTTCACGGTGTCCATATTCCATCCAAGGATTGGTTCCTTCACCATTGAATACATAATCCGTTGAAAAGTACATCACGGGAATATCCTGTTTTTTACAAGCATCCACAATATTCTTCGTACCTTCTGCATTCACTTTACGAACGACATCTGGCATATCTTCCGCTTTATCAACGGCTGTCCATGCTGCACAATGCACAACGGCATCTGGATGCACTTCATCCATCACTGTTTGAACGGCTTGTGCATCTGTAATATCTAAAGATACATACGGTGCACGACAAACACTGGTTCCATCTTGAATGCCTGCATATGTTTCTGCAAGATCCGTACCATATCCTTCTAAATTGCGTGATGCCAATTCATTCATGACATCATGGCCTAATTGACCAGCTACACCTGTTACTAATACTTTCATTATTCTTCTGCTCTTCCTTTATCCACATACATTTTTTGGAAATAGTTTTGATACTCACCACTAATGATGTTTTCCCACCATTCTTTATTATCCAAATACCATTGAATGGTTTGTGGGATACCAGTATCAAATGTATATTTTGGTTTCCATCCCAATTCAGTTTCTAATTTGGTTGGATCCATGGCATAACGAAGATCATGACCTTTTCGATCTGCAACAAATGTAATTAAGCTTTCTGGCTTATTCAATGCATGCAATACCGTTTTCACAACTTGTAGGTTTGTACGCTCATTGTGTCCACCCACATTGTATACTTCGCCATCTCTTCCCTTACGAATGATCAAATCAATGGCCGTACAATGATCATAGACATGCAACCAATCACGCACATTTTCTCCCGTTCCATATACAGGAATGGTTTCATCATTCAAAGCACGTGAAATGATCAATGGAATCAATTTTTCTGGGAAATGATAAGGTCCATAGTTATTCGAGCAACGACTAATTGTAACTGGTAAACCATATGTGCGATGATAAGCCAATACAAACAAGTCTGCACTTGCTTTTGCCGAAGAATATGGACTGGAAGTATGAATTGGCGTTTCTTCCGTAAAGAATAAATCCGGACGATCCAAAGGTAAATCACCATAAACTTCATCCGTAGACACTTGATGATATCGTTTGATACCATATTTTACACAAGCATCCAATAATGTAGTGGTTCCCATCACATTGGTCTTTACAAAGATTTCAGGGTCTTCAATACTACGATCGACATGAGATTCCGCTGCAAAGTTCACAACAACATCAAAATGCTCTTTTTCAAACAATTGAAAGATAAAATCACGATCGGCAATATCACCTTTCACAAATTTATAATTGGGTTTATCTTCAATGGGTTTACAAGTTTCCAAATTTCCTGCATAGGTCAACTTATCCAAATTCACAAATTCATCTTCTGGATATGTATTGACCATATAATGCATAAAGTTACCACCAATAAATCCAGCTCCACCAGTTACTAAAAATTTCATGTGTTTTCCTCCTTGATTGTATTTTTAATTGCATTTAAAGCAAATTGTAATAAAAAAAGTAAAGATAAAACGGTAATTGATAAATTACGGTACGTAAAGAAATTATGAATATACGAATGATTTTTTAAAACAAAGTACCAAACAAATGGATACAAAGCTATTACAAGAAATATCATACAATTCCAACTTATCTTCCAACTATCTTTTTTTGTAGCTTGAATTAATAGAATTATTATTTCAATTAACTTCTTAATTACATATACAAAAATTATAAATTTCAGAATATTAGAAATTTGTCCCACATTTAGAGATACAACATTTCCATACGTGATTTTTATGTCTCCTAATTTAGTAGCTGTTCGAAATACAATTGCTTGGAGTGCCTCTTTGTATATATTTTGCTTTAAAATGATGGATGCGGCTGTCCATTTCATCAACCACATTCCTGCATATCCAAATAACCATGCCAAACTTAATCGAAAAGTATCAAAAAATAAGCCAATCTTTTCTTTTTCACTTAATATAAGATAGAAACATAAAATAAATCCCAAACTTACAATTGGATAGGTAAGTAAATCGAAAAAGTTAATTACTGTCCCTAAAATAAATAATAAATAAAAAGCATATTTCGTGTCTACTATTTTATCTTTATATTTAATCAGTAAATAAATGAAAAATAGTGTTGGTGTTATTACCGTTGAATATTGTAACGATTTATAAATTAATTGAATATTCAACGATAATAATGCTAATAAAAAAGGTACAATATATTGTTTTAAGTGAAATCGCATCATCTGCACCACAATTGCAGATAGCAACAAAAAAATGAATAACAGCAATACAACACGAATTTCAGTATAGTTCAGAAAGACTAATAATGGTTTCAAAAAAATCAAATATCCGTGCCAATATCTAGCATAATCAAGCTTTTTTAATTTTGAGAATTGTTTTTGATTCGTCAATGTCAACACGTTTGTTGCAGACATATTCTCTTTTGCATTCAATCGATAACATCCCATTGCCTTTCTTAAATTCGATTCATCTGGTTGTTGCTCATAGGCTGCGGTTCGAAACATTAAATAATCAGTAAAATTATCACGTGTCGTACCCGATATATAATCAGATGGATATAAACCCTCTGAATCAATAATAGCTACCGACTCAATGGCATGTTGTTGTATTTTATTTATGTTTGTAAACTTATAACTTGAAAAAAGGAGAACAATTCCAATAAAACATATCCCAAAAAGCAGAATCGCAAATGATAACAAATATTGTAATTTCTTCACATCATCACCTACTCCAAAAACATTTTTCTCGTCACAAAATTAAATACCATGACAATGGCTGTTGCACCAATCTTTACTAACATATAGTAAAGATCTAATTTTTCCACACCAAACCACATGATACATTGATTGATTCCTAATCCAATCACACTAAATACAATAAATAATACAAAGTTTCGTCCTTGGCTTTTTTTCTGGTCGACATCAAATACCCATCGTACACTTGCGATGTAATTAAAAACAGTTGATACTGTAAATGAAATAAATGAGGATATTAAATAATAGATGCCTAAATATTCTGTACAAATAAATAATACCGAATAATCAATCAGAAAAGCAATACCCCCGACAATGCCAAAACGAAATAACTGTTTAATGAGATTCTTCACGTTTGGTCCGTATCCAAATCAATTCAAACATTTGGAGATCCTTTTTAACAATGACTTGTAAAATGACACCAGTGATCCAAAGCAAGATGGCTATGATCAACATCACACCAGCAAAGATCAAGGTCGGGAATCTTTCAACAAGGCCAGTTCTAAAATAAGCTTGGAATACAGGCACTCCAAAACCAATAGCAATGAGCAAAAAAATTAATGCAAAGATGTCAAAAAATACATTTGGCTTATATTCCTTAAATAAACGTGCAATCGTCTTTAATACTTTGGCACCATCACTAAATGTATTCAATTTTGATTCACTACCTTCCGGACGATCACGATAATCAACTGGAACTTCTTCCATACTTAAGTGATGAGCAGCAGCATGAATTGTCATTTCTGTTTCAATTTCAAAACCTTGCGATAAGACCGGATATGTCTTCACAAAGGCATAACTAAATGCCCGACTTCCTGTCATGATATCTTTCACATTGACCTTGAATAAATGATTGATCAAAGAACGAACTAGACGATTGCCGGTATTATGAAAGGGTCGTTTATTTTCTGTAAAATACGTAGACGACAAACGATCACCAATGACCATATCACACTTTCCATCCAAGATCATTTGTGCCATTTCTGGTACAGGCGGATTGGTATCATCTCCATCAGCCATGACATAGACATCCGCATCAATGTCCTTAAACATACTACGTACGACATTGCCTTTTCCCTGTTGGTATTCATATCGTACAATGGCACCTGCCTGTCGTGCGATTTCATCGGTACCATCCGTTGAATTGTTGTCATATACATAAATATCGGCACTTGGAAAAGCTTCCTTGTAATCATGAACAACCTTAGCAATGGTCAAACTTTCATTGTAACAAGGTAGCAATATAGCAATTTTCTTATCTTTTATATCCATAATCAATTCCTTCTCTCTTTCAATACGACAATTGATATACATTCTCACCACCTATAATTTGGTACAAACTTTTGGATTGAATATCTGTTTGTGCCAACAATGTAGAAATATCTTCATTGGTCACTAAATATTTGATATGCCATTTTTTTAAGTCATTGACATTCAATTGGATTTGAATCGAATCCGGTGTGATCAATTGAAATTTGGTCTGATCTGTGGTCAACGTCAAATTCATGTGTATATATCGATTATAATATGCATCATTTTTTAGTTTCGGATCAATTTTCTTCCATTTTCCATAATCCGGATAGAAGTTTACCGCATTTAATACTTTTGCGCCATTGGCCATCGTGAAATTCTGCAAATAAGCAGAATCCGCCACTAACCAATAACTATCATCTTTGGATACGATGCTTTGTATAAATTGTGAATACGCATGATTATAGATTGATGCTGTTCCATGAACGATTGGATTGACCGTCATTGACGTGATCGATATCAACACGAGAAAGGTCGTGATCAATGCTTGTTGATACGAAAAGATAAGAAATGCACCTAAACCTACAAATCCCAAAGCAATACAATAATATACGATCGTATGTCGCATCAAGGCAGGATCGATCATTGCTTTTGTTACAAATAAGATCATACCTGTAAATGCAATAAGATATATCGCATTGACTTTTTTGTCTAAATACTTCCTGTTTTGATATACCGTATACATTGTCCAAATCGTGAATAGCGTCGCCGTAAATCCATAAACAATTTTCATTCGGTTGATATACGAGAACAAAGTAATCTTCGCAAATGTTTCCGAAAAGCCAATCAACATAAAGAAGATTTCAATGCATAATACAACAAATAAAGTCATACCGACTGGTTTATCTTTTGTATCTTGACTTTGATTCATTTTTGACCATAGATATGGAAAATAAATCATACAGAATGGCCCTAGATGGTTGAATGTACTTAGTTCCGGCGAATTACTAGTCGAAGGATCTCGATACGGCGTAAACAGCGTTCGAAAATTCGAAAACAAATCATAAAGTTGATAATTTCCGCCCGTAGATATGCGTCTTCCAGGATAAACGGTATTGTACAAAAGTTTGATTTGATCTTGTGCATTCCAGACAAAGTGTCCCAATACCAGAACTACACCGCCCACAACACAGAAAATACGAATCACATCCTTTTTTTCAAAAGACCATTGATTTCGATCTCGATACAAACAAACAATCAACAAAGCCAGCATGAGCAAGCCCGTTGGAATCTGACACGATGGGAACAAAGCCAATACAAAGCCGGTTAATACACAAATAGCTAATAGGGTAAATCCAATCTTTTGCCAGTTTTTTTGACTTGTAAAAAAATAGTATCCGACTACAAACAGTGTGGTGGCCCAAAAGAATACATCATACATATGTGGGCAAAACCACCATTGCATAGAAGGTGAAAATACAATCAATAAGGAACCAAAAACGGCATAATGCGAATTCTTGATCAAAACATACAATAATTCATATACCATCAAGAGAAACAAGATGACTTTCATACACCAATACCAAGATAATCCAATTGTATTTCCAAATATTAGATATCCCCAAGTGAATGGCTTTCCAATCAATGTTAGATTTAATACGGGCGCATTATAGCCAATGATCATATCTTGGCCAGCTATGCTCATATAATGGCTAACTTCTTTATAGTGATTATAGTATTGACTGAAATAATAAGGTGTTTGGACATTGAATTCATCGCCTCGAATAGGACGCGCAACTCCAAATACGATGGATTGTTTCGTCTGATCTGGAAGAATCATGTCATAACAGCCAATGGCAGAGCCATGAATATGGCAACACACACAAACAATGAATACAACCAATGCAATGGGATATCGATATTTAATGATCCAATCGAAACCATGCATCCATTGGTCGTTCCAGCGATATCGAATGGAATTCAAGATAATGCAGACCATTCCAAAAGGTAGAATCAATCCTGAATTCGATAGATAATGATGGATCCACATAACGACAAATACTATCGCAATGTTTGTGCACGTAATATTCCAGTACAATCTGGTTTTACTTTTCATAAACAAATTGGTTGTTGGATTCTTCTAAGGTTGGTCCGACTTGATCTTTCTCACTTAATACAGGTTCGATACCATTTAATAAAGATCCCCAATCCACAGCACAAGTTGGATCATCATAGCGCATGCCACCTTCACTTGCTTTGTTGTATACGTTATCAACTTTATACATGAACTTTACGTCATCCGTTAACGTTAAGAATCCATGGGCAAAACCTTGTGGAATAAAGAATTGACGATGATTGTCTTCACTCAACTCGACACTGACCCATTGTGCAAAAGTAGGACTTCCCTTACGAATATCTACCGCAACATCAATGACTTTTCCTTTAATACAACTGACTAATTTGGATTGTGCATAAGGCGGATTTTGCCAATGCAAGCCACGAAGGGTTCCCTTCTTTGCGCTAAAAGACATATTGTCTTGGACAAATGTGACATCTACACCGATTTTCTCGTATTTTGGTTTTTCATAGGTTTCCGTAAACCATCCACGATGATCTCCAAATACATCGGTATCAATGATTAATACACCGGGAATTTTTGTTTCTGTTACTTTCATTATTCTGCCCACTCCTGTTCTACATATTCTTGATTCATGATTTTCTTCAAATACGCACCATACTGATTCTTCTTATAAATTTCATAGATTTCTTCCAATTGTTTGCGATCGATCCACCCATTTTTGAAAGCAATCTCTTCCAAACAAGCAATTTTACGATGTTGATGATCTTCAATGGTCTTCACAAAATTGGTTGCATCTACTAAGGATTCATGGGTACCTGTATCCAACCAAGTAAAGCCATCACCGAGTAAAGTAACATTCAATTCATTATTCTCTAGATAAATTCGATTCAAATCGGTAATTTCTAATTCACCACGTGCACTTGGTTTCAAATTTTTCGCATATTCTACAACTTTATTATCATAGAAATATAGACCAGTAACTGCATAATTTGATTTTGGATGTGCAGGCTTTTCTTCCAAAGATACGGCTTTTCCATTATTATCAAATTCTACGACGCCAAAACGTTCCGGATCTTCGACATAATATCCAAACACGGTAGCACCCACTTCTTTTTTAGCTGCGGCACGCAAACGTTTTGTCAAACCATGTCCATGGAAAATGTTGTCACCTAAGATCATAGCGACACTGTCATCCCCAATAAATTCTTCACCTAAGATAAAAGCTTGTGCCAAACCATCCGGAGAAGGTTGTACTTTATAAGATAATTCCACACCAAAATCATGACCATCCCCTAACAATTCTTGAAAACGAGGCGTATCATCTGGCGTTGAAATAATTAAAATTTCACGAATACCTGCATTCATTAAAATGCTCATTGGATAATAAATCATTGGTTTATCATAAATAGGTAGTAATTGTTTACTTGTTACTTTGGTCAATGGATACAATCTTGTTCCACTACCACCAGCTAGAATAATGCCTTTCATAAGAAGACCTCCTCAACAAGATAATAATAAACCCTTACGTAACGTAAGGGTCAAGCGTTTTATTTATTTCCGATTTGTAATAGATTTCCTATGGAAAACAGATATGCAAGCCCCATTAATGGTGGCATAGCAACTGTAAAATAATTCATTATTGTGTCATCAATATATTCTTTATATATAAATTGTGAAAAACATTAATAGAAAATGAATATGCAATACAAATACCAAATAAGACTACAACAAGTCCAATTAGTAATAAGCATTCTGTATGCGCTATCTTCCATCGCTTCTTTATCAAAACATAAAGCAATAAAATTAGTTGAAAAAAGAGAATAATGATCATTCCAACAAATAACAATGGATTTAACATACTATAAATTTTAAAAATGATTGAAACCTGTTCATTTGCATGATTCATTGCATTTTGATTGCATAAACTATAATCTTTTAAATATTCTATTCCTGTTACTGTAGAAGCATATTTACCAACCTCAGGATGATACGCTGTATTGCCAACAATAGCACCTGGAGTATAACCTTGTAAAAACATTACATTCCTAAAATTATGTATAACTAATGGGAATAGACTTTCAATTTCAGTCTTATTTCTACCTACAGCCGAAGACAATAATTGTATTTTATCTGTTTTTTCTAATTCTCCAGTATTGAAGGCAGATTCAATTTCATTATTAACTTTTGAAAATAATTTATCTATTTGTTTTTCAGATTTCCAAATCCCTGTATCACTTAAAGAACTCCGTAAAACCCATGTTAAAAAATCACCTTGAATTGGTTTTTTTGAAATATCTCCTGCAAACCAAGGTGTATGTTCAATAGATTGTAATAATTCTGGATATTCTTGTAAAGTAGGAGAAACTTTAAATACCTTTTCAATAGAATCTTTTGGTGCCCAAACATACCAATTCTGTTTTTGGGATTTTACTTTATAAACATTATTAACAAATTCACCAAGTTCTCCTGAAGTTCTAGTCTGAATTGCAGATACTCCGAAATATTTTTCATTTATTTCTTTATAATTATTTGTACCGTAATTAAAGGAAGCAAATGGAATACAAATGATAATACTATACAAAATCGTTCTTTGCCAATTTCTTGTTTTTATCAAATGATAAATAATCGCTATTACACTTGCGATTGAAAAAAAGATTAAACATGCGAACATCCATAATCCGTCTTCTTTAATAAAATAAGTAAATGTAAAAAGAATTCCTAAAATAAAAGTTCGAATAATGGTACAAATATATTGAAGAAACTTTTTTTGTTCATTTGATATTATATCTTTAACATTTATCAAAATTAGGCTAAATACTATAATTAAAATGGCGCAATAATAGAATTACGATAAATTCTTGTACCCATCCAACTATCAAATGCCATCGGCAAAAACAAAAAGTATAAATATGATACTAATGATAAATACTTATTTTTAAAATACTTTTGTGCTACATTAAATACACTAAGTGCCGCAAATACCCATAATATCGAAACAGACAATGTATAATTTAAATGCATTCTATGAATCAACCGAACATATAGCGGAAAACTCATTGTTTTTACTAGAGACCAAACATTTGGATCATGAAAATGTGTATTAAAATTGGAATAACGCATTAAAAGTACATCATCAAATGACTCAGAACAATAAAAATGATTTCCAATAGATTGACCTAAAACAATTCGATAAATTCCTGTAATAATTATTATAAAAAAAATTACAGCTAATGGATTGATTTTTTTGAATCTTTTCGTTTTGTATTTTTTCATCTTTTCATTCTCTTTCCTTTTGCTCTTATACATTCATCTATCTAATTAGTCTTTCAATTGCCTATTTAACCTGTATACATAAAAGACTATTTCCTGCAAATAAAGACACCGGCTTCTTTGGTGATATGAAGAGGTAATTGGTTTTGTACAAATGATTTAAATTCCATAAGTCTTGGGCCAATGATCTCACTTTGATTGCCATGACAACTCATTATATAATCCACCAAAGGTTGTGCTTCATCCACGATCAATGCATCTGGATAATAGGAAACATGAACCTCTGAAAAATAAGGATTCAGCATATCTTTCCCATTATCCAATCCAAATACATCATATAAATTCGTTTGAGACAATGTGATCCTAGAGTCAAAAGCCTGTACTAAAGCTGTAATTTCTTTCATATGGTTTGGTCCATAGGTACTGCAATACAATACCCCATTTGGTTTTAATACCCGATCTATTTCCGAAAGCCCTCGATTCAGATCCTGCAAATAAAACAAGACATGATTGGCAATCACACAATCAAAATACGCATCCTTAAATGGAATCTTTTCGCAATCGACCACAATACAATTAAATGCAGAACCATATTTTTTACGAACCTCAGATACCATCCCTTCCGAACTATCCGATAAGAAGAATTCACGATTGCGTAAATTTAATGTATTGTATTTCCATAATTCACCTGTACCACAACCAATTTCAAGTAATCGATTCACTCCCGTAAAATCGATTTGTGCATACAACCAAGGAAACCATCCCATTGGGTTCTGTGAATATTTCTCATGTAGTGCAATTCGTACATCCAAATTCTTTGATGTCATATATTGATTAATGATAGATGAGTTATCCTGACTCATTTGGACCAATGAAATCAAATTGGACCAATCAAAAGAATCATTTTCCAAAGAAGAAGATGCAATATCTAAAGCCTCTTTTAAATTCTGTAAATTAGTGATCTTTGCCTGTACCAAACTCGATTGTAAATGCAACGAATCCTTTAACGTTTCTTCCGAAGACATCATCGAAAAGATTTCTTCAATCGAAAAATCTAGATTTCGTAACGTAATGATCTTCTGTAAACGAATAAGATCCGTATCACTATATTGACGATATCCATTCTTTAAGATACAAGAAGGCTTTAATAAACCAATCTTGTCATAATAGCGAATCGTTCGTTGACTGACATTCGCCAATTTCGCAAATTGACCAGTTGTATAATAGTTCATATTAGCTATTCATCGATAATAACGCAAATCGGCGTATACGATCTAAAAAAGGACGAGAATGAAACAACAATTCAAACCCATGACTAATAAAAGGAATGACCTGCTTGGTTCGCATTTCTTTTAACATCTGATTAAACAAGACATTGGATTCCGAATACTTCTTAGCAATCTTCTCATTATTATGCGATTGTACATAATCCATCGCATCCGCAATATTCGCAACCTTTCCCTGTTTATATGCATCCGTAATAAAACACAAATATAAATATTGTTCATATAAATTTGATCGTGAAACACTATTTGAAGACATACGATATTTTAATACCGATTCATTGATATTCGACATTTTATATCCTTTTAATACAGCACGTAACACAAAATCTGTATCTTCACAAAGTGGAATCAATCGATAGCCATGCAAATCATCAAATATGGCTTTCTTACCAAACCAAGTAGGGTGTGCAACTACCTGCCCATAGCGCAAACATTTCTTGATTTTATCTGGATCAGAAGGAACTTTATTGATTTTATATAATATATTTCCATTCTCATCAATCACTTCGGTTAATCCGCCAATTAAATCAAAACAATTAGATCTAAGATAATCCAATTGTTTTTCAAAACGATTTGGTAATGAAACATCATCCGCATCCATTCGTGCAATGTATTCTCCGTTTGCAAATTCCAATCCTCGATTTAAAGATCTAGCCAAACCCATATTTTTTTCGTTTGGATAAAACCGTATTCGAGAATCCTTAGCAGCATAATCATGAATCACTCTACGATGCATATCATTTTCTGGATTATCTAATATGATGATAAATTCAAAATCTTGATACGTTTGATTCAAGATTGATTCAATAGATTGCCGTAATTGCGACTCATCCTCTTTATATGTTGACATGATAACTGAAATCATTTTAATACCTCAATTTAAACAGATAATAAGGGTTATTTGATTCTTTGCTTTCCAATACCAATTGCTGATTTTGATTTTCTAATTGATCTCGTGCTTGATTTGTAAAAACCAAAATATAATCGGTTTTATATTTCTCTAAAATTGGTAATATTTCATTTATAGATTCATGTTTTGTTTTTACACAAAAATCATTTAATTTTTTTGCTTCAGCTCTATCCATTTTGCCAAATCCAGATCTTGAATGTATTTGAATGCGATTGGACACAATATTAAATGAAGCATCTGGCATCATCGTTCCATCATAAGGAAATAAATCCGGTGTGTACAATCGATAATTTCCATATGGAAGTGCATTAAAATATGTCCCAATTTCATTGGTAATTCTTGGTGTCATGGTTGTATTTACATCCAATACTCGTTTAAAGTAATATCCATCTCTACTTATTCCTGAGCCTAAAAAATCATATGTATTCATTTGAGCACGATTCACTTGTATATAGGTAAGAGTCGATACAATAGTAAAAGCACTAAGAATGTTGACCCATACTTTGCGTTTATTTAATAAAATAATACGTTGCACAATGCATACTCCGAAAATAAATACTAATAAGTATTGTAATGATGATACTGTACGCAATACCACAAAAAAAATGTTAAAAGCAGAATACATGGCCAACTCTTTAAGATATAAAGTTTTAAAAAACAGATAAAACAAGAAGATAAAAGTTGGAACATATCTTTGATAACGATCTTTTCCATATTCAAAGGCAAGAATAATGGGAACAAAGCCATATACCCAGCAAACATCATTTAAATAATACTCATGATAATACGCATTAAAATTCTGTACACATCCCGCATATTTATCAGCCATATCACCTAATGGTAAATGATCCAGTTTCTTTGTTGCTAGAACACAAAGAATAAATAATGCAAATAAAAAACATGAAATGATGAATTTTCTTTTATTTTTTTGCTTATACAATTGATAGCTTGAATCAAAACATTTAATGGTAAGAATGAACACAACAAACAAAATAATATTTGGTATCGCAATACTCGAAAAAGAAAGAAAGGATAAAAAAAGCAATAAAACACATATGAATGACTTACACTGAAATTTTTTTAATAGTGGCCAACTAAAAATCATTAATACAGGGAATGAAAAAGTACGTACAACACTACCCCCATAGAACATTGCAGTCTGGAATTGCCATAGATCAAAGGATCGAATATGAATATTGGTTGTCCCATACATTAAAAAGCCATGTGCAATTAAAAATAGAAAAAAAGGCACTAAGGCGTATTGTGCATATTCCTTTTTCAACATTAATTTTGCTAATTCTTTGTAGATAATACAAAAAAAGACATAATTATGTAACTGCATCGTAACTCGACAGAAAAAAGGAGGCTGTATGAAAAATAACTTTGAAAGGAAAGCATAACTTATCTCATAAGTATTGATACCTCGTGCCAAATCAAAATGGTAGCTATGCAATAAAGCCCCATTGTAATAATTTTCATTATCTAAAGCCGTACTTCCTATCGAATTAACCATTTTTCCAATATAATAGCCATCATCATAGTTCATATGATAAAAAGACACCTGATTTGAAATAGAGAATACTAAAAACAAAAATACAAAAATACATAAAACCCAGTTTTCACGAACAAACTGTCGTAAGTTTGTCTTAAAATTATGGCGAATATTTTGATACGTATCTTTGATCACCGTTTTTTCTGATTTTATTAATAATACTAAAACAACACCAAATACTATGCATTGAACGATAAAATAGATATGCCAACTCAAATGAAGATTTTGTGAAGGAAAAACCACCAAAAATGTTAATAAGTAGGTAAATAAAAATCCAATTATAAATCGTTTTCCCGTATCTTTCTCATAACCAAAAAAATCTAGAAGGACGTCTCCTAGAAAATAATAGAAATTAAACATGAAAAACCAGAATACCAATGATAATAGCCAATACATACAAAAACCCTTTCTCTACTTCTTTTCTTGTTCGTCCAAATATTCTTTAATACTTAACTTCTGGATCAATTCTTTATTCTTATCTTGTACTTTGGATAATTCACTGGCTTGTGAAAATGTGATGATATATAGAAAGAAAATAAATAAAGAAAAGATAAAGTTACTTGCACTCATGAATCCCAGTTTATTGGATGCCCATAGGGCAAGGCCTGGAAATACGCTAAGAATCAATAATAAAATGGCCCATAAGATCCATACAATGGATTGACTGATATTTAATCCTTGTTTGCGAATCTTATGAATCACAAAAATAAAGGTTAAGATACTAGCACAGATAAACACAAATTGTAAACGCAATGACATACTTACCTCTTTCGAAATGGTTGAATAAAGAAAATCGAAACCAACATACGACTCATATATTTGATCGTATTGCTTAAATTTAGATAGGATTCGCCAAATTCTCGCTCACTCATTTGGACTTGAACTTCTTTCACTTTACAATGTTTCTTTAACATATATACAAGTGTATCTGGTTCCGGTGGATTATTCATGTCCAACGCATATTCTTTGATACATGTTTTATCATAGGCACGAAACCCACTCGTTGGATCTTTGATTGTTTTTCCTGTGGTTAACTTAATGGCACCCGCAATCAATCTTGAACCAGCCATACGTGCCGTCCAAGGCTTCTTTTCCGTTACAAATCTGGAACCAATCACAATTTGGTTTCCCTTTTTGATTTCATCGACCAAAGCGGGAATATACTTTGCGGAATGTTGGCCATCCCCATCAAATTGAATGGCTACATCATAATTTTGTTCCATCGCCAATTTAAATCCCGTTTGCACCGCACCAAACAATCCCAAGTTACAAAAGCCATCAATGGTATGAAACTGATTTTTGCGACATACTTCCAATGTATTATCTTTGGATCCATCATTGATGATTATATAATCAACTTGTGGCGCATTGTCAATGATATCTTGGACCGTCTTTTCAATATTTAATGCCTCATTGTAGGCAGGTATGATTACCAATGTTCTTAAATCACTCATGCTTTCCCTCAAACATGTCCATTATATAGATTCTTTACATACTTTTCAATGAATTAAGACAAAGAGTAAATCCATACAACGTGCTTTTCTTGATTTTAATTGTCGATAATAGGGATTGAAATTTTGTTTCAACAAACGAAAAAACTTCCGATTTTGGATAGCTTCGATATGTTCTTTATCAAATTGATAATACGCATCAAAACGTTCTTTATTCTCTTCATAAAAGGTTGGATTCACTTCTTTGATCGTTTCTAGAACTTTTATGCCATCTTGACAAACCAAGGTCCTTGTATTTTCTTCATTGGCTGTTTTGACATGTTCACTGGTTGTTAGATTGGCATCTTTGGCTCCGATGGTATTCTTCGCATGGATACGATATCTAAATAAGGATCGATTGTAGAAATACATGCTTCCATGCTTTGAAGCAATCAAATTGATGATCCAATCATGTGGAAGTTTCGTACTAAAGCGTTGGATAAAGCCATCGCGTAAAGACGACGTAATCAATAAGGAACAGCCTTGAAAGTAATTATGATTCAAAAATTCATCAAATTTTACTTCGACAATATCATTTTCTTTCACTTCTTTGATATACAGATTGTTGTTGGAAAAACCTTTTTTCTTACGAATGGAAATCGGTTGGTCGTGCTCATCTATAAAGGTAAAGGAAGAAGCTAGTGCTTCCATTTCGGGATGATTGTTCATGATAGCCATCATTTCTTTGACTTTATCTGGATACCAGATATCATCTTGATCACAAAGAAAGATATGTTCATGCGAACATAAGGACAAAGCTTTTTTAAAATTACGTTTATATCCCAAATTTTGTTCATTTTTATATAAATGAATGTGAGGATATTGTTTTATATATTCTTGAATAATATCCACCGTTCCATCACTCGATTGATCATCACAAATAATAATTTCATTCACGGATAAAGATTGATGAAGAATGGAATCCAATTGTTTTCGTAAATAAACTTCCCCATTATACGTTGCCATCGCAACCGATATCATGTGCATCCATCCTCTCTTTCATATACATGCGAATTTCATGCATTTGTTTGGCCTTCTTTTTATTGATAATTCGATATACCTTTTCTTTGATGCCATAATACTTATATTCAAACAACAGTTTTTGTTCATGATCCAAGCCATATTTCTTGCCATAATACACACTGGAATCCATTTCATGACCAATCATTTGTAAAGAAGACGGTGTGCTCTTTTTTTCCAAATGAATCATTCTTAAAGATTCATCATATACACTTTTCTTGGTTGGATCCAATTTCTCGATACGCCGTTTGATATCGGGTTCTTCATAATACATGAACATATGTTCATCAAACATGCCTGCTTGAATAAATAAATCTCGAGGAATAAACATATCGGCTCCCGATATATACATTTGATTGGCATCGAATCTTCCTAGTTTGTTCCATAACTTCAATGTCCACTTTTTTAGAATAGACATTTGATAATCGTAATAGAACGAAAAGCCTGGCTTGCCATTTTCATAACACAATTGAATGCCTAACATACCAATGGACTCTTTCTGAAAGCGTTCGATGATTTTTTGAAAAATGGGTTCCACCAAGATGATATCCGGATTTAAGAAGGCAAGGATTTTTCCCTTCGATACTTTGACACCTTCATTATTGCCTGCTCCAAAGCCTCGATTGTCACTGGAAATATATTGAAAATGAGGAAGAGGAATATTCTGAATGTCTGGATAAATTCTTTCCTTTTCCGGACTGTTATCAACCACAATGACTTCCAACTCATCGCCAATATCATTGTATTGGACAATGGATTCCAACGCTTGTCGGACAATGGGGCCACTTTTATACGCAACCAAGATGACGGACAATTCCATCTTAGTCACCTCCATTTAAGATACTTTGATAGATTTCTTTTAAATGACGAATATGATTGTCTATGGAATATTTCGTGGTATCAAAAGTTTGATAAATATAAGTATTCATTGTTTTGATCAAATCATCCTCTTGACATCGTTCAATGACTTGTTTTAATGCTTCACTTTGATAGCCATCATACAAAAAGCCATTCTTTCCTTCTTCAATGATGTCTTTGGATGCATTCTTATCCGAGACAATACAAGGAATGCCACAAGCCAACATTTCCAATGGCGTTAAAGGACTAGCTTCATAGTAGGTTGAAGGAAACACAAAACAACGTGTCTTTTTTAAGTAAGGCACCATATCTTTCTTTTCTTTCCAGCCCACAAATTCAATATTTGGATACTTTTCTTTTAATTCTTCATATAAAACACCTTTGCCAATGACGACAGCGGGTACATGGGCTTTGGTGACACCTTCACAAAAAATGCGAATACCTTTATCATCGGTCAATCGTCCTACATATAGAAACATTGTATTCTTCGCACAATCTACTTGAAAACGATTCGTAAAATTGATGGGGTTTTCTAAAAAATAATGCTTCTGAATTTGGGGGTATCTTTTCAATAATTGTTTTGAGGCAAAATCGGAAATAAAAATATACGAAATATTCTTGCGTGGACGAATGTGATCATTTTGAATCTTTTGTCGACAAACTCGAAATAATTTGTGTCCATAGTTTCGTGCATCACAATTTGTGCGAATACACTTTCCACTCATTGGTTCAATTTCACAAATATGATGTTGGGGATAATTATATAATCCACCATTCGGACACACCAAAAAATAATCATGCGTCGTCAGTGCCACTTGAAATCCTTTTTCCTCTAATAGTGCAAAGATAGAACTAGAGATTCCTTTGGTCCACGTATGGACATGAACAATGGTATCTTCACAAGAAAAATGGTTTAATACTGTCGATAATTTTTCTTTTGCTTCTTTATTCCATAAACCTTGTAGCACCGCATGCAAACGATTTTTATCATGTAAGATATCTTTTTGTCCCAAACACACCACATTTACTTTGGATGCTTGCAGTTCATCCGATACCGGTCCAACCGCTGCAAATAAGGTTACATGATAGTCTTTAGAAAGGGCAATGGCACTTTCGTGTGCCACGCGAGAAGCCCCGCCTTCGATATACGCAAAGTCACAAATCACGATGACATTTTTAACCTTTTTTACCATAATTTCCAACCCCACTTATGAAAATATTTTCGTGCCGATTGTACATGAATCTTAAATAAACGCTTGTTTTTATGCGAACCCTTTTGCCAATGATGGATCACTTCGACATCGGGCAAATACATGACTTTCGATACTTGATTGATGCGTTTGGATAAATCCGCATCTTCCATATACATAAAAAAACGATCATCAAAACCATGGATTTGTCGAAATAGATCTGTGCGAATAACAAGGAAACATCCTTGCGCAAAAGGAACTTGAAAGGGTTTGGAATAGTCCATATACGATAGGGTATGGTCTTGAATCCGTTTTTTGAAGATGGGCCGTCCAAAATAGCGGGTAAACATATCAAAAACAGTGATTTCTTTTCGATACGCTTCTTGCAGATGTCCCGTATCATCCACGATCTTGGGAATGACCATGCCGACTTCTGGATGATGATCTAGATATTGAAAGATGGGGCCAAACACATCTTCTTGGATCACGATATCGGGATTGATGATGGCATGGTACTTAGAATCGATATATTCCAGTGCATGATTGTGTCCTTTCCCAAAGCCTTGATTTTCGTGGTTATCCACATAGTGTACATGATTGACCTGCAAAAACGATTGAAATTCTTCTTTTTGAGGATCGTCGACACTGTTATCAAAAACATACATTTCATAGGGAATGGATGTATATTGAACGATCGATGTAATGGCTTTTTTGATGTCGTCATAATCATGAAACGCTACAATTGAAATAGATAATGGCTGCATCACATGGCACCTCTTCCACCCAAGACAATATTGATGGTTCGATAAATGATCGTAATATCTAACCAAATGTTCCAGTTATGGGAATAATAGTTATCCAGCATCAAGCGTTCATCAAACGTGACATCACTACGACCATGGGTTTGCCACATCCCCGTAAGACCCGGCTTGCTTTGAATGATGAATTTATAATGTTCCCCCATATCCTTTTTTTCTTTTGGTAAATAAGGTCGAGGACCGACTAAACTCATTTCCCCTTTTAAGACATTGATAAATTGAGGAAATTCATCCAAGCTTTTTTTGCGTAAGAATTCGCCAGCTTTGGTGATGCGTGGATCATGTTCTAATTTCTTATTGATGGTATATTCTTTGCGAATGGCTGGATCTTTTGCCATTAAATCATCCAAGATCTGATCTGCATGGGGCACCATGGTTCGATATTTATAAATCTTAAACAATTTTCCATTTTTGCCAATGCGATTTTGTGTAAAGAAGATGGGTCCATGATCACCATTTTTTAGATTAACAAGCTTGACATATAAAGACAATGGAAGCAAAAGAATACAACCCAAAAAGCCAAAGACAATGTCCATCAACCGTTTACAAAACGCACTTAACGTTGTGATCGAACCAGAAGAATTGGCCACCAACAATTGGCCGTCATAATCTTCCACTTTTGTATCAAACGTAATTAAATTTTCCAAACGAGGAACAAAATAGACATTTTCGGCAACATCCTGCACTTTATTCATGATGCGTTGGATATCTCTTTGATTCATCTGGGTAATCGCAATAATCACCGTATCAATATGCTGGGTTTCTAATAAAGCATCCATTTCATAGAAGGGATAAATACGACGCGATTGGACAAATTCGCGCTGATGGATATTTTCAAATTCAGGGACATGATTACAGTTGATGAAAGCACGAATATCAAACATCGAAAACCGATTGTGTGCTACGGTCGTGCGAAACCGTTCGGCAGAAGGACCAACGCCAATGACCATGACACGATGTTCGAAATACTTACGGAAATGGTGTCTAGAAAAGATGGCAAACCATACATCAAAGACAAAACATAGAAGAATGAATAAAACCAACATTTTCCAATCTTTGGGTGAATAGGACCAAATGATCAAAAAATCGATCATGAATGCATAGACATGACTCATGATACATAAACGCAACTCATCGGTTGCTAAAAGAACGATGCGACGATAGCGCCCCACGATGATCTGCATTAAGATATAGGCCACGAATAAACGGGATTGAAAATCATTGTCTAACCATGGCAACGCGACCAAAAGAAAAGCCGCAAATAATGTATCTACAATAAAGTTTAATATACCTATTTTTGTCATAAGCAACAATGCCTCCTGTTGTAAGCATTACTTTAATTAAAACATATTCCAACAAAAAAGTGAAATCGATAAAAAAAGACCCTAACTAAACATTAGAGCCTGAAAGCGATTATTCCAAAGTTGTTGTATTTTCTACACTCGCATCTTGTTGATAGGTGGTATCTTCGGTTGGCGTATAGGTTTGTGTTTGTGCTGGTACTTGATTGGATGCATCATAATAGGAAGATCCCGAATAATCCGCGGATTGATCCGTTGCATATTGGGACGTATCCGAAGAATAACTACTCGACGTATCTTGGGATTGGACACCATTCATATAATCTGGCATCGTAAATTCACCCGTCAGCTTAGAAGAAACGCTGGAAGCCTTCTTGCCCGCAACAACTGCTTTGATTTTTTTGGATGCAATATCAATGGTTCTTTGATCAGGCACCAAAACGGAAGCGGCTTGTCCAGCCATGGCACAATACAACATATCACCTTGACCATCTAAAACATAGCTTTCAAAATTCCATTTTGGATTATCTTGTAGTTGATATTGTACAAATTGTTTGATCTCACTATCCGTCATATTGGTTTCAAATACGCCGGACATGGCTTTGAGCAAGTCATTGTAGTGGGTCAGAGCATTGCTTGAAAGCACCTTATTAATCAATGCTTTTAAGACTTGTTGCTGGTTCTTGACCCGTTGTCGATCGCCTTCTTCATAGGCATAGCGCTCTCGGGCATAGGCCAAAGCCCGTGCTCCATCTAAATGGTTCTTGCCTTCATGGACACCTTCCACACCCGGATTGGTATAGAATTGGTCAACGGCATATCCTTTTTTGACATACACATCAATGCCACCAACGGCATCAACAACCGCTTTGACCGCTTCAAAATCCAATCGAACAGTATAATTGATATCTACATTTAACATTTGTTCCAAGGTATCACGTGTCGTATCCAATCCTGTCATTCCGGTATGGGTCAATTTATCCAACTCACCTACTGGACATTCCCCATCCTCGCAAGCATATTGAATATAATAATCACGAGGAATACTTGTCATCAATACATCATGCGTCTTCGGATTGATCGTTACCAACATATTGACATCCGAACGAGCGACCGATTCTAGACCGCCATAATTATCATTACCACTAATTTCAATGGTAAATGGTTTTGAAGTAATGTCACTAACGGCATTGGCTGATAAATTATCTTTCGTATAATAAATGGTTTTTAGGATCGACACGGTCTTGGAACCAAAATCCTTATAATTGTCGATTTCTTCAATCCCAGAAACATAGGAATCACTAACAATAATAGCTGATACCTCTTTGTCATATAATGCTTTGGCCAATGCCTCCACGCTCTTATATTTCTTTTGCGTCACATTGGCCGATTTACGCTTTAAATCACTCCACGACTTGCTTGTGCTTGTTGTATCGATATCCTTTAATACCCCTACTTTTTTATTCGTAAGATCAGCCGGCTCAGAAATCTTGCTCGATTTTAATGCATATACCTGCACCGTATGTTTGATTCTTCCTGACGTGTTGGTCACCGTATCGATAAACCCATTGGCTTCCGACATATATTGTGTTCCGATAAAAAGGCCACAACTACACGCAATGACCAAAATGGAAGAAATCAAACGGCTCCATAATCGTTTACTCGAAAAATTCAACAATAGTAATAAGATGGCAACGATCAACACCAAGATAATGATGATCATCCATAGAATATTGTTTGGCAGAATACTTAAAGCATACGCTTGATAGGCTACAAATACAGCAGAGATAACCAATAAGATGGAAATCAATATGGAAAACACTCGAAATATCTTCGTCTTTTTCATAAAAAGGATTCCTTTCACGATACAAATCAGAACTATTTTACCACATTTGTCAAGACTGCACATAAAAAAGGGTCAAAAGACCCTAATTATTGATCGGCATATGGATCGATTGCAGTGGTATCATCCGTTTGTTGGGAATAACTACTATAATCTTGTGCTTGTGAATACTCATCATATGACGGGGTGGATTGGCTATAATCATAGACTTGATCATTACCAGAATCCGTACTGTAATTTTCTGTACTCTGATCCTGCGTTGATGTCGCATCTTCTTGTTTGGCCGTATCTTTTACCGTTTTGGATGATTTCCCATTGATGACCGCTTCGATCTTCTTTCTTGCGGTCGTGATGGAATTTTTATTTGGCAAAGTAACTGAGGCATACGTACCCATACTTGCCGACATTCGCGTATCTGGTGTTCCAATCATCGCATAGCTTTCAAACGTCCAGTCTGGATTTAATAAGAGTTGCATCCGGACAAAAGATCGGATATCATCACTGGATAGATTGGTTTCAAAAGCCCCACCCAACGCATCAATCAAATTTCCATAATTCATGATCATCGATGGTGATTTGATCTTCTTGATTAGTGCCTTTAAGACTTGTTGCTGGTTTTTGACACGCTGCATATCTCCATTCGTATACGAATATCGCTCCCGTGCATAGGCCAATGCTTTTTGTCCATTCAAATGATTGGTTCCTTCATGCACGCCACCAACGGTATGATCCGTATAGAATTGTTTCACTGCCAATCCTTTTCCTACTTTGACATCCACACCGCCAACGGCATCTACGATATTGACCAAACTTGAGAAATTCACACGAACATAATAGTTGATATCGACATTCATGAAATTTTCAATGGTTTGTTCCGAAGTCGAAATGCCATAAATACCCGAATGTGTCAATTTATCATTTTCACCATCTGGACAATCCGAATCACTATCGGCGCTACAAACAATCGGTTCGTAATAATCTCTTGGAATACTTGTCATCAAGATCGTGTGTGTGGTGGGATTGACCGTGATCAACATATTGGAATCGGTTCGACTATTTTCTTGGATCGTACCAAACGAATCATTGCCACTCACATAAATCGTAAACGGTTCTTGGGTCACATCTACCGCATCCGTGGATTGTTGGATGGCTTTTTTCCGATTGGTCGTATAATGCGTGGTGTGTACCGTTCGGGTCCGTTGATTAAAATCCTGATATGCTTCTTGATCATAAATCGTACCTCGATACGATTCACTCAACAACATCGCATCAATATCGCCATCATATAGAGCCTGCACTTCATCTAGATACGATTTGTATTTCACTGTTTTTATCGATATGGACGATTCCACATCTGCTAATGCTTCTTTCATGGCTTTGGAATCAATACTTGGTGTGATTCCAACTTTAGCTCCCGAAGCTTGACTTAACTTTTTAATGCTGGATTCCTTCATGACCACAAAGGAAACATTGTTGATGACTTTATTGGAAAGATCCGTTACCGATGAAATCGCACTATCCGTACGATAAATATAATAGCTTCCCAATCCATAGCCAAACGTCAAAGCAATCACGAGCAAGCCGCTAATAAAGCGGGAAAGACGAGATCGAGACGTAAAGTTATAGAATAAAAAGATGATCAATGTCAATAAAATGATGGATCCCAAGATAGGAATTTCAAAGCGAGCAGGTAAAATGCCCAAATGAACAATTTGTAGAATGAGCATGATCATGGCTACTAAGCTCAATAAAGAAATCAAACGCAAGATGGGATTGTGTCTTTTTGGATTCCACATTTTCCGTGGATGTTTTTTTGCACTCATAAAATCATTCAATCATTTCTTTTTTTAATTGTCAAATTTTCCCTTAAATAAACAAAAAAACGACAGAAATTAATCTGTCGTCAAGGAAAAATCATTCTTTTTATAGGTTAAATTTGGATTATAATATGGATCACCATGGGTCAAGATATCATGCCAACGTTTTTCAAAATAATCAATCTCTCCATTGAATCGATCAACCTTATCAAACGTATTCTCTTCTCCTCGTGATTTGGACTCATAATGATACAACTCACAATATGGATTGTAGACAATCTTATATCCCTTTTCACGAATCTTTAAACAGAAATCAATATCATTGAATGCCACCTTAAGTTGTTCATTCAAACCACCCACTTCTTCATATACCTTTTTATCCACCATCATACAAGCCGCCGTCACGGCACTGTAATCTTGTTGGGTCATAGGTCGGGCAAAATAGCCTGGATTGTCGCGTTCCAATCCGACAAAAGCATGGCCGGCAATCCCTTGTAAACCAATGATCACACCGGCATGTTGGATCGTATCATCGGGATAATACAAACGAGCACCCACGGCACCAACATCCTCACGCATACAATAGCCTAATAATTCTTCGATGAAATCAGGTGTGATCACTTCGGTATCGTTATTCAACAACAGATAATAATCGCCCGAAGCATATTGCGTACCAAAATTATTAATGGCCGAATAATTAAATTCATCCTTCCATGTGACAACTTTTACTTTTGGATTCTGATTAGTCAATTCCTTATAGTAATCAAATGTACTTTGCTCCGTACTATTATTTTCGACAATGATATATTCATAAGCATCATAGGTCGATTTTGCTTCAATAGAATCAATACAACGGGATAAATCATCCACATGATCTTTATTCGGAATGATGATTGAAACTTTTGGATGTTGATCCAAGATATATTTGGTTCGATAAATCCCTAGGCTTGCACCATGTTCCACCTTGGCATGAATGCCCTTTGCATCATAGAAAGCTTGCACAGCACGTTTTCCAGCTTCAAACGCATACATCTTGCTTTCTGGATTGGCTGCAGTTGAATTTTGATGAAAACGCCAATGATAGAGGACTTTTGGAATATGATGGATCTTTTCTGGACCACACGCATCGGATAATCGAAGAACAAAATCAAAATCTTGTGCGCCATCAAATTCCTTACGTAGTTTGCCTACTTGATCGATCAAACTTTTCTTTACGACTAAAAAGTGACAAATATAATTCGTGGAACACAACAAATCATAGTTGAAATCGGGTTTAAAATGTGGTTCAAAAAAACGTTCGCCTTCGGAATCCATTTTATCTTCATCCGAATAAATAAATTCGATGTTTGGATCTTCATTTAAGACCTTTACGTTTTCATATAAAGCATCCAAAGTTAACGTATCATCATGATCATACAACGCTATATAATCACCGGTTGCCAAATCCATGGCTGCATTCATATTTCCAGAAATTCCATAGTTTTCTTTCAGACGTACAAATCGAATGCGATCATTCTTTGCATATTGTTCTTTGATATAGTTTTCGACGTCATCATTGGTACTGCCATCGGCAATACACAATTCCCAATTGGCATAGGTTTGATGGGTTACCGTTTCAATCATTTCTTTTAAGTAGTTTAATGGCGTATTAAACGTAGCAACGATCAAAGAAATTTTGGGTTGATAAGAAAAGACATGCTTTCTTTGACGATCCAATTCTTCTTTGGTCGGTTCATGCAGATGGAAATACGTATTATAAGAAACTTTTTCATCTTGCGGACCACGACGAATTCGACGAACAAACGCTTTGAATCCCTTCCGTTTTAAATACATACCTGCCTTTTTGACATTTTGTCCATTGATACTTTTGATATAACCCATCAATGATTTTTGATTCGTGCTCTTGATCTTATTTAAATCAACCGTTTTCGATTCCTTCTCATTTTTAATGACCAAGGTATATTTGGCATCGGGATCACTCTTAAAAACGATATAAAAACCACTTTGAATTTGCCAATCTTCCATAAAATCCGTACGTTCTTGTTTTCGGAAGGTATGAGCCACTAGATGACCATGGGCATCATGCACTTCAAACTGCAAAGGACTTTTATCGACCGCAAACGCCCATCCCCACATTTGGGATAAGCCCGAATCCACATTGCGTTCGTAACAATCCACCGCATATTCAATCAAGCTGGTATCACGAATTTTCTTTAATTTCGCTTCCCCAATGGTCTCGATCACGATCGATGTCGATGAAGTTTTGGCAATCAGAACCACTTCATGTACGGGTTCAAACACTTCGATCTTCAAATCATAACCGGAATCTTTGATCAAATCGACATCTTTATAAAATTTGATCAAGTCCTTACGATCAAAGATACGTTTTTGACTAATGGGTACTTCTTTCCCATTGATCTGAACCACATAGTCAATCGCTTCTTTTTGATGATGAAAACACCAACCACTCAACTGAATATACTTGGATGGAGCCGTATCTTTATAACGAATCACATCTAAGCTATATTCAAAATCACCGTTTTTCATTACAATTCCTCCGCAAATCCTTTTTCCAATTTTTTAAAGATCCAATAGCCAATCACCAATACCACAAGTCCCAAAAGCAAGACACTGCCTAATGCCCCAAAATCCGGTGTTTGATGATATAAGAAAATATCACGATAGGCATAGACCAATTTTGTGATGGGATTCCATTGAATCAATCCCAACAAAATACCGGAGGCATTTTGAAACATATCCAGACTATAGATGATGGGAGTCCCATAAAATCCCATTTGAATGACGAAAGAAACAATATTTTCAATATCACGCACATAGACATTGATGGCCGATAAGATCAAACCAATCCCAAAGCATAAGATGGCTTGGATAATCGCGATGATGGGTAAATAAATCAAATGATAGGAAACACTAGCACCGGTACCTAGGCAAAAAATCAAGATGATGATACAAGAGATAAAGAAATTGACCATCGCACTCAAGGTACAAGAAAGCACCAATATTTCTCTAGGAAAGTAAACCTTCTTGATGATGCCCGCATTGCTATTGATACACGTTGTCGATGTATTGACAACCGTTGTAAAAAAAGTCCAAGGTATGATACCGGTTACCAAATAACATAAATAATTCGGAATGGAAGCAGCACGGAATAAATAAGGAAAAACGATCCAATATACGATGACTTGCAGCAATGGATTTAAAAACGACCATAAAACACCTAAAAAGGATGCCTTATATTTACCACGAATGTCTTTTTGAATACTGGTTTTTAATAGTTCACGATAATTATATATTTCTTTAAAGATTTCTTTCATAACTACCTCACTCACCTATTGAAAACGCAATCGTTTTATTCGCCAATTCGTTTCCATCACAATCCATACATTTGACCATAAACGTATGTTTGCCACTGGATAATTGGGTTGGATCAATTTCACAATCCCAACCAATATGATCGGCATCTAAGAAACCACCAAATTCTTCAAAGTAGATATCATACACATCTTGTCGATTCACATACGACACAATTGGATCAAACGCTTGATCATCCAGTGCAAAGGCAAGCGTTGCCTTTTCATCATTGGCAACCATCCAGCCACCACATTTAATCACATCGGCTTTCCGATCGATTTGAGCAAAATCACGCGGCATATCAATAAAAACAACCCCTTTCTTTTGGGTTTGTCCCGTTTCGATGGCCTTTTTGATCGATTCCTTATGATCTTTCGCAATTTGTTCTAAATATTCCTGGATCACAAATACAGGATCGCCATCCAATCGAACTTCTCCCTTGTAGATCCAGACTACACGAGAACACAATTCCTTCACCACATTCAACGAATGCGTAACAATGACGATGGTTTTTCCGGAATCCCGTAATTCTTGGAGTTTCGCATAACATTTATCTTGAAAGTGCTGATCACCAACGGCTAAGATTTCATCAATCAATAAGATTTCTGCATCCACATTGATGGCCACAGAAAAAGCCAAACGCATATACATACCCGAAGAATAGGTACGAATTGGATTATCGATAAACGATCCCAACTCGGAAAACGCTATGATATCATCGATCCGTCGATCAATTTCTTCTTTGCTTAAACCGAAAATAGCCGCATTAAAATAAATATTTTCACGCCCAGTAAAGTCTTCATGAAATCCAGCACCTAATTCCAGCAATGAGGTTAGCTTTCCATTGGTCTCAATCGTACCTTCATTCGGAAAAATAATTTTGGTCATCAACTTCAACAAAGTGGATTTTCCCGATCCATTGGTACCAATCAGAGCCACACATTCTCCCTTTTTGATATCTAAATTGATATGTTTTAATACTTCATTGTATTCTACTTTCCCTTTTCTACGAATGAGTCTTTCTTTTAAAGTCCGCGATTTATCATATTCGATCTTGAATCGTTTCGACATATTTCGTACTTCAATCGCATTTTCCTGATTCATACATTAACTCCATTCTTTATAACAGAAACATAGTAGCATAAAAAAGAAGGATAACCAAACGGTTATCCTCCAATCAAACGAGTGTATAGTAATCAAAATCTACATACATCGCATCTTTATCCAATCCATTTGGATACTTCGCATCGACCGATGTATATTGATGGATCGATCCCAACGTATGTGTGTCCGAATGATAGTTTCCATCATTCGCATCCCATTGAGCCACCCATTTATCATAGTCTTCTAGACCCGTATTGTACCAATTTTGAATGAACCAAGAACTCGAATAAATACCTGTATACCAACCTGCATTTTTCACATCTTTACAGAAAGTTTGACAAAAAGATAAAGTTGCATTTTTGGTCCAAACACCACGATTGGTCTTGTAGTTATCCGCATCTTCCATGTCATACCATATACCCAGTGTTGGTTTATATTGATTCGCAAGTGCTAATGTATAAGCTGCTTCTGTATGTGCATCATCCACACTCAATGCATAGCTATAACAGTAAAAACCATAAGGAATACCTGCCTGTAAACAAGCATTGACATAGGTTGCCAATAATGGATCAGTAGTTGTCCCATAATTGGATCGAATCAATACAAAATCATATGGAGTGACATCAAAATTTGATTCATTAAACTGACTGATATCAACACCCCAATGCTTAACAACAGATGTAGGCGGTTCTACTGTTGAATTGCGTGGCTCATATTCGACAAAAAACCACGTTTGTGCTGATGTACCATTTTTTTGATACAACTGGATATTGGAGCTATCTGCATATCTTGCCGCTGTTAGATCCAATACTTTGGTGATATCCAATGCACTCAACAAGACATATCCATGATTGGCATCACCCGTAATGATCCATTTCTGTGCCTTGGTTTGATTTGAAGTATATTGCTGAATGTTTGTACCACTTGTACTTCTTGCTGCCTGTACATCCAAGGCTTTTCCTGATTTTACATTGATAAAAGTCGCATAGCCATTATCATCAAATATGACATACCAGCCTTGTGCTTCTGTACCATTCAAATGATACAGTTGGACATTGGCGCTATTTGAATAGCTACCTCCTGCTGTTTCAATGCCATAATTCGTATTCTTATACCCGACAATATTGTAGGCTTTGCCTGACTGTATGAGCTTATTTTCAATATTTGTTTTACTATTTGTTAATAATTGTTCTGTCTTTTCTTGGATGGTCACATAAGGTACAAACTGCCATAGTTGAGCCACAGTTCCATTTTTTTGATACAACTGGATATTGGAGCCATCTGCATATCTTGCCGCTGTTAGATCCAATACTTTGGTGATATCCAATGCACTCAACAAGACATATCCATGATTGGCATCACCCGTAATGATCCATTTCTGTGCCTTGGTTTGATTTGAAGTATATTGCTGAATGTTTGTGCCACTTGTACTTCTTGCTGCCTGTACATCCAAGGCTTTTCCTGATTTTACATTGATGAAAGTCGCATACCCATTTCCATCAAATGTGACATACCATCCCTGTGCTTCTGTACCATTCAAATGATACAGTTGAACATTGGCACTATTTGAATAGCTGCCTCCTGCTGTTTCGATGCCATAATTCGTATAGCCATATCCCACTATATTGTAGGCTTTACCTGACTGTATGAGCTTATTTTCAATATTTGTTTTACTATTTGTTAATAATTGTTCTGTCTTTTCTTGAACGGTTTCATAAGGTACAAATTGCCATTGTTGCGCTATTGTTCCATTCCCTTTATACAATTGTAAAGCTGTACCATCTGCAATTTTAGCGGATGGGATATCCAATACATAATTTCCATCATAAGCCGATGAAAGAATATAGGAACCATTGGTTTTTCGAATCATCCATTGTTTGGACAATTCTGAACAATTCAATCGTTGATAAACTCGTGTGCCATTTCTTACTGTCGAATAACTCGTTGGTGCCGTTAGGTATCGGCCGGACTTTATATTTTTAATGGTATAGTAACCATTTGCCTGTTTTTCAATATAGAAACCTTGTGCTTCTGTACCATTGGACGAATAAATTTGAACTTTTGAACCTTCTTGTGTTGAACCAGATGCAATATCTACAACTTTTGACTTATTGGCCGAAACTTGAATCTGATAATTAGCATTTTTGTAATTTGAACCAAATGTATCTTTTTCATTTAAAATATGAAAATTGCCATGTAAAACGCCTGCATATTTGCCAATACCAGTTACCAACACGACTGCATTACCAATATCTTTGTTATTTTGGTAAGAAATCACATAATCGATTCCTTGTGTCAATTGTATATTTCCCAAAACGACACCATTCACTGGTGTAATCATTTGGCCTGTATAGATTTGATCGCCAATATGAATTTCTCCTTGTGAGATGTCTTCTATATCATTTACAAGAAAAATATTCTTATTTTTACGGATGGCATAAAATGGACCACCACCATATGTATCAATCGCAATAGAACTCTGATAATTCCAAATATGTTGTAATGAATACCAACCACATAGATTTCCACCTTCACCCGTAAAGGATCCGGAACCATGGTATGGATCATATACAAATGTTTTTCCATTTGCTTCATTATATCCCATCAATAATAATTGATGTGTACCACCTGGTACTTGACAATACCGACCATCATATCGAACCGCTGTTGTTACCAGCTGGCCTTGCAAAAGAGCATTTTTGATCTGATTTAAATTTAAATGATTTCCAATATTCCAATGATATTTCTCTGCCAATTTGAACCAAGACATTTCTGTAGAACCGAAATATCCCATTGTTCCCCAATTAACAAATTGTTGCCCTACTTGATAAGGCGATTGAATTACATTTCCTTCCAAATAAGTAATGACTGAAGATGCGACACTTGGGACACATCCTATTTGCCAGAATGGCACACCCGCAACATAATTAAATGCCCAACGACGATCTGCCTGATTATAATACGTTGGTCGATTCACTAATTCTGTAAATGTAATACGACCATTGTTATTTGTATTAAATCGTAAATTATTGACAATTTTACCAATCGCATTTTTTAACAATGTTCCATTGCTTTCAAAATAATAATTATCATTTCCAATTTGGCGTAACCCTGTATATGAAACACCTGTAGATGGGTCAAAATAATATGTATTTTGATCAATAGTTTGCCATCCCGTTTGCTTATTTCCGCTTACATCATAAAAATATGTCTGTATTGTTCCATCCTGGCTTGTTAAATTTACCAAACCATATTGCTGTTTTCCATCTTCACCAAAATATTTTCCATCAATGATACCCGACATACGATTTCCATCGGCATCAAAAAAATAGTTAGCACCATCAATCGATTGAAAGCCAGTAACAGGCTTCCCATTGATCAAATACTTATTCTGCTGCCATCCAGCCTGTATTTGATTTGTGTCTGAAACTGTCATGCTTGAATCATTCACTAATGTAGAACTCATTTTAACTGGTTCTGTCGTATTGGATTCTAAATGATTATCGGAAACCTCTGTTTGAGCCGAAGTTGGTTCAACTTCATCCGCATGAATTGTCAAAGTATATGCACCTGTTGTAAATATAGCTCCCAGTGCTATTGAAATCATATATTTTCCAATTTTTTTATGTAACATTACTTCATTTTTCCCCCCTTTCTATTACATGAGTATTTTAATGCTTTATTCTTATGAATACAAATAAATGTAAATAAAATTAAATAAAAAGGGTTAGCAAATTACTTTCAACTATCCCATCATCAAAACATATTATTCATTTAAAAATTGATATACCATGGTCGAAATATCCCGAATCATTTGTTGAGCATTTTCGGTTGACCTCAAGTTTGTTGCCATGATACTCAATATATAGGTATGATCTTTACCATAAATGATCGCAACGTCATTTTCGGTATCTCCCAACTCTCCAGTCTTATTTCCAGTTTGAATCCCATCGGGAACACCAGCCGGAATCTTTGTAGTTCGGGTTTGTTGCTTCAACAATGCCAACATTTCATTAGAATAAGGTAATTTTTGATGATACATATCATAGATGATACGTGTTCCATCTTTTGTTGATGTATAATTTTGTCCCGTATTACTCGTTGTGCTTGTATCGGTATATCCATGTGAATGTGCCCAATCGGTTACAATTTGATCCCCTTGGGCATAATCCCCATCACCTAACATGTTCACTAGATTGGTCCATGCATCATTACTGCTGATGGTGATCATTTCTGTCAGGTTTTGATCCACAACATCCTTTCCATATGTTGCACTGATTTTCTCATAGTTTTCATAGACAGCTCCCATCACAAACAACTTGATGACACTCGCTGCCTGTTGACTATGAGAATGGATATTCACATAGGTCTTTTTATCATCCACCATTTGCACATAGACCGACCAATCTTCACCATTGTTTGTGTGTTGATCTAAATAATCGTTGATCTGATTTTTTAGTTCTTGCATAGTATTGGGAACGGCATACAAGGTATGATCGTTTAGACATAATTTTGTATCCCTAAAAGCAAAATCCTCGATTTCATAAATCGTACGACCAATACCCACCTTCAAATTATATTGGTCCTTTTCATCCACAACATACGAAAGTTTGACTTTTTCTTTGGCCTTCCACGATTGTTTCAAATAATTTTCCGATGTTTTCGCATTCGATGCTTTTTGGATCCGCAACGATTTGATTTTCTTGCCTGTCCCATTCTTTAAAACGACTTGTTCCGCTTTCTCTGATTTCTGACCAATCGTTTGAATTTTGTTTGTATACGCCTGAATGGGTGTGGATAAACAAAGACTGAAACAAAGAACAATAGAAATACATAGCTTTTTCATACAATTCCTATCTTACACGAACCATATTTCTTTTTGTAAGAAAAAATGTTGCCTTTTCAAGCAACATTTTTAATAGCCTAAACAATCAGCCAGGCTGGTATCTTGTACAAACGTATTGGTGTTATATACAAACAATACATCGGTAATGATGTCTTTATTCATTTGCTGGTCCAGATCGTCATAATAATAGCGTGGATCAATGATAGTGATCGTTCGATAGTAAGGCAATAAGAATTGCACCAAGGAATTGGCATAACTATCTTTGATCAACAATAAATGTTTATCTGAATCATTATTGATTGAAATATTGATCATGCCTTCGTTGCCACCAAAGAACACTTGATACGTATCTTTATGATCAAATGCTTTGGAATTATAAATGGATCGCGTTTGTTTATTGGAAGAACCATACGTCACGATATAATCACATTTCTGTTTTGGTGTGTAGATATCCACTTCATCTTTGATATTGATCGAACCTACTTTGGAAGCTAACGTTCCTTGAAAGGAATTCGAAACTTCACGTTTCTGGTATTGATTCAACTGGATATTCGTATTGATCGCATGGGCTGCATAATAGGCACCTAAACTGGTCCAGTGATGATCGGACTTATAATAAATATATTCATTCTTATGTTTCTTTAATGCGCTATTAACATCCACCGATGAAATCGATAATGCTTTTACGATCTGATTCATTTCAGATTCTTGATCGTCTGCCGTCGCAAAAGCCGGCAATCGGTCATCTTGTACACTGATTGCATTCGGAGCCAAGACCATCTGCATATTCACATCTTTATGCGCACTAGCAAATTGATTGATGGCGTTGATATTCCGTTTCAATTGCGTTTGATTGGGTTGCGGCATTTCTTCCATCAACTGATCATGACACAAATAGACATCCTGGATCTTGCGAATACCTGAAAGTTTCTGCATCAAGTAGTTCAAATGGATCCAGCCATTTCTAGCTACAAACTGATCCGATTCAAACGTTTGATAATTCTTAAAAAAGGAACCATCACTAAGGGTTACCCAACTTAAAGTGGGACGTTGCGCCAATCCACGATTTTCCATTTCCGATGTTTTTTTCACCGGTGTGAGAACATTCAAAACCAATACAACAAGTAGACAAACAATAAAGAATTTCGTAATGATACCTTGCGTTTGTAACCAACGCTTCTCCAATTTCTTCATCGAATGCCTCCTTTCTAAAATGCGAAATACAAGAATGATTGATACGTACTGGAAACAATGAAACTAATCGTAACAAAGAAAAAGAAAACATACACGATCACACTCACCAAACCCGCACGTTGTTTAAAGAGCACATACACAAAGCGCCAACCATATTTGCTCATTGGCATACTGAAGAAAACAGCAGCCAATAAAACCACAAAATAGGTCTTGATATAGAAGAGCGTCTGCGTGCTGCAAATACCACCAATGCCTAGTCCAAACATACGTCCTACGGTATGGAAAGCAGTTAAGATATCTGGGCTAAAGAAGAAGACCCAACCCACAATGATCACAACCAATGCATAGACATGCGATACCCAATTGGGTAATTTCTGTAGTCGTTCTTTTAACCAATATTTTTCCAATAATAAGAAACAGCCATAATACAATCCCCAGAAAATAAAGGTCCAATTGGCTCCATGCCATAAGCCTGTCGCAAACCAAACAATAAAGATATTACGAATGTAATGGGCTCGATTTCCACCCAATGGAATATATAAATAATCCCGGAACCAACGTGAAAGAGAAATATGCCATCTACGCCAGAAATCCTGTGCACTGGTAGCAATATAAGGATGATCAAAGTTAGGTGCAAAGGTAAACCCAAACATTCGACCTAAGCCAATGGCCATATCACTATAGCCACTAAAATCAAAATACAATTGTAAGGTATAGCTAATGGCATATAACCAAGTTCCTAGTAAGGTCGTATCACTTGCCATCGCACCAAACAGAATCGCTAATCGATCCGCAATCAATACCTTTTTGAACATACCCTTTAAAAAGAGCATGATGCCTTGGTAAAAAAGTTCTTTTGTTTGGGGGTGGTCATTCAATTGATCGGCCATATCGGCATACTGTACGATGGGTCCCATGTTGACCTTACCGAAGAAACCAATATACAAGGCCAAATTGATCCAATTGGTTTGAACCGGTGTTTTCTTTTTGTATACATCCACCAAATATGAAATCGAACTGAACGTAAAGAAAGACAGTCCAATCGGTAGATGAATTGGTAAATGTTGCAGTTGCACTGGCAATACATTCAGGATATCAATCAAGAAGTTGGTGTATTTAAAGAAACCAAGAATCACCAAATTGACAACTATGGAACCAATCAATGTGTTCCTTCGTTTTTTGTCTTCTTCCTGATCAATAAGTCTTGCACTCAGATCATTCCAACAAACATTTAGGATCAATAACAGTAAATAGGCTGGATTATCCCAGGCATAGAAAAGAAAACTCAGCAAAACCAAAATAAGATTCTTTCCTTTGGGAATATAACGATAGAGCAGCAATGCCACTGGCAAAAAGAGGAATAAAAAGACAAGGGTCGTAAAGCTCATGATCAGTCCCCCTTCTTTAAACTTTGTTGCCAATCATTGACAACCGTATCGGCTTTTTTATGGGTGACATAAATCCCATAATTCGCTTGCGTCACGATCTTACATTGTTTTAATAAATCCGCTTCTTTCGGTAAATACCCATCAAATATCTTGATTTGATCATCTACATGCTTCTGCATGGCTTGTTTAAAGTCATCCGCTTGATCATCCGACTTAAATTGAACGATCACAATTTCGCTCGACTGCATCGTATCTTTATTTTTGTAGTAGCGAATATGCTGATATGTCGATGGATCTAAGCTTAAAAATCGACGAATATTACGATTTTCTTGAATGGTATAATCAGATACCGATATATCTTTTACACTATCCTTAGCGACCGTCTGAAAAGGTGTCGTGCTATCTTTAGGAACAATTAAATATTGTCCCACAAATAGTATGAGGCACACCAATACGAGCCACCGTAATACTTGTACTTTCTTCATGATTTTCCCTAACTTTCTGCTTTCTGCGTTGCATCAATGATAGTTTGTGCCCAAATTGGGTAGAAACTCGTCAAAAAATGGATGCCATCTGATTGATAAATATCGGCATTTCCATTATCAGCCAATTTGGTACAATTGATATACGTCCACTTATTTTTCTTACACATGGCCTTCAATTGTTGATTGTAGGTACCTACCTGTCCCCAAGATGATGATTTTTGTAAAGCTTCTGGTGAACACGGAATGATGGAACATACATAAATCTTCGCATTGGGTACGATGGCCAAGATCTTTTTCACTTCGGTTTCATAAACCCCGGCATAGCCGCCCTGTTCATCATTGATCTTCAATCCCATATCATTCATACCATAGGAAAGATAGACGCGTGTCGGTTTTAGTGATTTGATTTCGTTTAAATGATCATCCACTCGTTTGATCGTTCCGCCACTATCACCCAATACCCGATTGGCATCCAAATAGCCATATGTTTCAAACCCCATGACACGGCTATCGCCAAAAAAGACATAATCATCAAACATCGAAAAAACATTTAACTTCCCTTCCGCCATGGCTTGGCTCATTTCTGCCTGGCGCTTTTTTTCCAATGTTGGTTTTAAAGCACTGGTTGATTTCTTTTCCTGGGCAACGACATAAGCTTGTCCTGCCTGTACTTCCGTATTGGTATGATGTAAAAAAAACACGAAAGTGCAAATCATAGCGATACAAAGAATACCTATTAAAATAAGCGATCGTTGATTTTTTCTTTTGTGTTGTCCTCGTTTATTTATCACTTGCATCCCTCACTCAATGCATTAACTATAACACTTTTTTTTAATAAATAAACGATAGAATTTGTGAAGGTTTCATCTTTTGGATTTTCTTGGCATCCTTGAAAGTTTTGGTATTCCAAACAAACTGATCATAATCCGTCAAATAGGAATAATCCACCATATGATTAGGATATTTTGCACACCATTCTGGATAGTGTTTTTCCATCAATGCCGTTGCTTTCTGGATGGCCAAACTATTGATATTGCCATTGATATCCGGTGTTCCACTGATCTGGACACCCGGTATGCTGGCATGAACGATCAACAACGAACCATCTTTATATTGTCCCAATACAATAAAGATATGGTCCTGGTTAGCCATCAAGTCACCCGGATGATACGTGGTGATCGCATCCGCCTGGATTACTTTCCCAAATCCCTTTTTTTCAAACCATTGAATCTGTTTTCCCGATTCTTTCACATAGCCAGGTTGGCCATCTTTGGTTTCCATGGTGTTGTAGGTCACCCAACCCACAAAACCCGAACAATCTAGACCATCATGAATTTGATAAGCGGTTTGACTCACATCATAATTGGCATCTTGTTGCTCATAAAACCTTTTCCAACGTGAACTCAAACCGATTTGACGAGCTTCTTTGCCTGCTCCAGTATCCGCTTTATTCCAACCACCACCCCATACATACATGGTTTGACCAACGGGTTTGATGGCTGTTTTTAAAAAATGTTTTAATGTCGGTGTATATGTCGTGCTTTGTTTTGTGGATGGATGATTACAACCAGCAACCAGACATGCACACAAGAAAAGAACAATGACTTTTTTTAGTTTCATATTTCCCTCTCAAAAAAAGAACCAGGTTTTCCTGGTTCCTGACTTATTGACGATTATTGAAGAAGAAGTTTGGAATGGAATCGTCATCGTCATTCCCATCTTCGACACTGGTTACCACCCCTGGATTGCCAGGTGTTTTGATACCAGGTTCTGTAAATAAGTTTTGCCCATTGGCCGTTGGAATTTCCACCGTGTTGTTGCTCTTGGTGTTGGTATGTTTTCCAGCTTTTTCATCAAAACCCGTCGCAATAACGGTAACGATGATACTATCACCCAATTGTTCATTGATGGCAATACCAAAGATGGCATCCACATCGCCACCGGCTGCATCTTGAATGACTGCAACCGCATTCTGCGCATCGTATAGGCTAACCTTGTCACCACCTGTGATATTGATGATTGCTGATCTTGCTCCAGCAATTTGAGCTTCCAATAAAGGCGATTGGATTGCTTTTTCCGCAGCCGATACCGCTTTGTCTTCGCCTTCAGCCATACCAATTCCAATCAAGGCACGACCTTGATTCATCATGACGGAGCGAACATCCGCAAAGTCCAAGTTGACCAAAGCAGGTACAGCAATCAAATCCGAGATGGTTTGGACACCTTGACGCAATACATTATCCGCTGCCTGGAAGGCTTCCTCAATTGGTTTACGACCAATGACTTCCAATAAGTTATCATTGGAAACAACGATATAGCTATCAACATAGTTCTTTAATTCTTCAATTCCTTGTTTGGCATTGTTGGCACGACGACGACCTTCAAAACTGAATGGACGAGTAACGACCGCAACGGTCAAAGCCCCTTCTTCTTTACAGATCTTGGCAATGAATGGAGCCGCTCCAGTACCAGTTCCACCACCCATACCAGCAGTGATAAAAGCCATATCGGCCCCTTTTACTGCCGCACGAATATCGGATTCTGCTTCTTCGGCTGCTTTTCGACCAAATTCTGGATTGCCTCCAGCCCCTAATCCTTTAGTTGTATCTTTTCCAATTACGATTCGATTTTCACATGGCGACGTTTCCAAAACTTGCACATCGGTGTTAACGACATAAAATTCAACACCTTGCACACCATCGACAACCATACGATTGACGGCGTTGGATCCACCACCACCAACTCCAAAGACTTTAATATTCGCAACTTGATTCATTTCTGGCATCGTTTATACCTTCCCTTCTATTCATCTTCTTCTTTGTTTTCGGATAAAATGACATTTTTTAGTTTCTTCGTGAAACCGCCCTCTTCACCATTTCTTGCTTTGTGATTAATGGCATCGATACTTGCACCTAATTCATTGACATTTGCACAGATCTTGTTGGAATGACGGATCTTATTGATGTCATTGTACGCATAGAAGACGCCAATGCAACAAGTGAAAGAAGCATCGCGGGCTCCCACATTTTGCGGTGCATAGATCGTTGCATTCGAACGAAATTCACTGGTTAGTTTACTGAAAATGCCAATGTTTGCCCCTTTTCCGGTCAATACAAATTCACTTGGTCCTTGTTGAAGGATAGGTTCACAAGCATCATTCACATTGTTGATCCATTCCTTGATGCGACCCACAACGACTTCGGTCAATTGATGGGCTGTGATCTCAATGCGCTGTTCACTACGCTGTTCAATATAAATGATCTTATCAATAGCTGGATCCACTTCGGTATTAAACACATTCTGCAATAAACGGAAACATACCGCATCACTCAATCCATATTGCTCTTTGATTTCTTCAATAAACCAACGGTACCCATGTTCCAAAACGGTACTGCTATATAATAAGCCATGGCTAAATAAAGTCAACACACAATGATCGGCTTCCAGATCCAATTGGATCATCAAACGATCTTGTGATTTGACAGCCACTGCACTTTCTTGGGCAATCGCATAGGCATCCAAATAAATATCTAAGATTTCCATGTTGGCTTGTTCAATGCAACGCGCAAAAGAATAAATCGTTTCCTTATCGGCAAACAACAATTCCACATTCATATAAAATTCATCGACGGGTGCACTGATCGGCATCTTTGTGGATGTTTGTCCATCCACCTCATAGGTGATGCGACCAATATTGACAAGTTCAACATCATCGGAAATTTTTTTCTGTACAGCTTTGTTTAACCCCTGTTGTATATGGAATAAACGAATGTATTTGGTTCCATCTTCCACTTGCACATGAACTCTTTGTTCTACATGTTGTACATTGACACTTGGAATCGCTAATAAAGCTCTTTCAATGCGATATCCCATTGCCGCATTCGCATTATTGCTTGCTTTGCGAATGGCTTGTACAACACTCGTTTCATCGACGATCTTTTGATTTTGAATGCCATCACACGCCACACGTTCTACACGTAAGACATTGAATTGACCTTCAAAAATTTCAAGAACAATCAGTCGAACTTCACGATCGGCAAGTTCAAAAGATGCATAAACTTTATTTATACTCATTCGACTTCTCCTTTACTACTGTTCAATAATACCATAATTTCTACAAAAATGAGATAAAGTTATCTGAACTTTTTCGGCACATCCATCCTTATTTCATCTTTACCGTGATCACCGAATCCGATGTGATTGGTTGTTTTGCTTTAACGCTTTGCGAACTGACTTTACCACTGCCCGAAGTCTTGATCGTAATACCCGTTAATTGACTATAGGCCGTAATGTCTTTTTGTGTCCATCCCGTCATATCCGGCATCGAAATCGAATTGCCATCGGTCAATACAAAAATCCGATCATTGGAATTGATGGTCTGGTTTGCATTCGGATATTGTGCCATGACATTCGTACCATTGCCAATATAGACCACATGAACTTTTTTTCCATCCATCTGTTCTTTGGCATAGTCCACACTATGATTCAATAAAGAAGGCATTGTATAACTAGCCCAAGAGGCATACTTTTTCGCATTTTCCTCATCTTGACCGCCCACACCTTCATAGACCAATGCTGCCTGCATGATCGTTTTGAAAGGATCGGCCGAATAATTTAAATAATTATCCGAGACCATGCCCCAATAGACCATGACCTTTGGATCATCGGCAGGTGCTGCCGCCATGACACTGGATGTATACGTATCTTCCTTATACGTGCCGGTCTTACTATCATAAATCTGTCCGGTACCGGTCTTGGCGACCATATCGACACCATCCATCTTAAATTTTTCACCACTGGCTCCATCATCCAATACATGACTCATTAATTCACGGACTTGCTTAGCAGTGTCACTGGAAATCGGCTTGTCAACTTGGGTTGGACTATATTTCTTGATGGTTTTTCCGGTATCTGCATCCGTAATGGAATCCACCACATAAGGCATCATCATTTGGCCATTATTAAAAATGGCCGTATACGCTTGCATCAACTGTAAGATCGTGATCGAAGATCCTTGACCAAAACCGGAATTCAAATAACCCATAGGCATGGATAAATTCTTTTGACCCGCTACCTCATGGATCCATGGTGTACCGACTTTTTGATAGAAACCAAATTTTTTGACGTATTTGCCATAATCTTTATAGTTGATATAATTGGCCAATAATTCACAAATACCGACATTACTGGAATAAGCCAAAGCTTGATCAAAAGTGATGGTTCCAAAGTCTTCACCTAAGGCATCGCTAATAGCAGGATATGGTGTCGTTCCCGATTGAATCCGGGTGATTTTCTTGGTGGATTCATCATAAGTATACAAGAAAGAACCAGCCCGATAGGTTTGATCTTTTGGATACACACCTGTATCAATGGCGGTCGCAAACGTAAAAGGTTTCATGACAGAACCCGGTTCATACGCCGATTCACTGATCAAATCGGTAAACGTAGAAATTGTTTTATGGGTATTTTGATTAAAGGTTGGATACGAACACCAAGCCAATACTTTGCCGGTGCTTGGTTCCATGACCACACACCAGGCACTTTCGGCATCATTGTCTTTCATTGTTTTTTTCAATTGGGTTTCCACGGTCTTTTGCAGATTGGCATCCAAGGTCAGCTTAACATTGGCACCATCTTCGGCTTGTTTGATTACATTGGTCGTACCTGGTAAAACATCACCACTGACCGTTTGTTGGTAAGTCACCTCTCCTTGGGTACCCGATAAATATTTGTTTAAGGTTTGTTCCAAACCCAATTTACCCACAATTTGTTGTTTGTCTTCGTCATATGCGGCAAAACCAACTAAATTGGATGCAAAAGGGGTACTTGGATATTTTCGCGTAACGGTTTGCTCAAAATCAATGCCTGTCAATTTTAACTTCTTGATTTTTTTCATTTTCGCTTTTGAGATTCGTTTGGTTCCCGATCCCAACTCGGTTTGAGACAACCCTTTATCTTTCGCATTTTGAATGGTGTCGGCCACTTGATCCACATCAATATCGGTCAAGACCGTCTTTAATTTTTTTGCCACTTGTTTGGGATGCTTGACATAGTTCGCCTTGCCATTGGCATCTACATTGCTAGAATCCACATACGCAATAACGGTATAGGCTTGTGTATCTTGGGCAATGACCGTGCCATTGCGATCCAGGATTTCTCCTCGTTTGGCCGAGACTGTCGTATGGACAATACTATTGCTGATGCGCGGATCCAATACATTGTGTCCGGTCCATATATGGGTTTTTGTGACCATGGTAAAAAGAACATTAGCACTCACTAATGTTCCAATAATAATCATCACTTGTATCACCCGAAAGAGTCGCTTATTGGTCGCTTTGATTTTCATATCATCAATCCCATCTATTAATCAATAATATATACATTTTTTTGATTCTCTGCAACCTTGTCATTTAATAGACCCAATACGCGTGACTTTTCTTCCAAGTTATTCACTTGGCTCGTTAGTTGATCGACTTGTTGCTGCGTTTGACTCAATTTTTTTGATAATTCCTGGTCACGCATCGACAATGTCATATTTTGCGAACAAATCACCGTCTTTGATAGGATATAGAAGACCAATGCGAGAACAAAAAAAGCAATTACTTTTGAATCCTGTGAAAAACGATGTTTCTTTGTATTCATACGTTTTTTTCTTGATGTATTATTATTTATTTTCTTTTGCTTCATTTTCAAAATTTCTCAGCCTTTCTATCCCTCTTAGTTTTGCACTATGTGCCCGATTGTTTTCTGCCAATTCTGTTTCGCTTGCCAAAATGGGCTTGCGATTGATCAGCTGATATTCCAATCTTTCTTCCCCTATCACTGGTATTCGTCGATTGACTTTTGGTGGTGTTGCCACCTGCTTGAACGTCTGTTTGACCATACGATCTTCCAAAGAATGAAAAGTGATCACACACATCCGCCCACCTATAGCTAAGCGGTGCAAGCCCTGATGTAAAGCCGATTCCAATTGTGGGAGTTCCCCATTTACTTCCATGCGAATCGCTTGGAAAGTCCTTTTGGCAGGATGTCCCTTTTTATTCAAGACTTTTTGTGGCAAAGACTGTTTGATCACATCCACCAATTGAAATGTCGTATCAATGGGATGTTCTTGCCTCGTTTGTACAATTTGTTGGGCAATCTTATGCGCAAATGGCTCTTGGCCAAAAGATTTGAGAAGACCGGTCAATTCATCTTGTGAATACGTATTGACAACGGTCCATGCATCTAATTCCTGGCTTTGATCCATGCGCATATCCAAACGTGCATCATACCGATAACTAAAACCGCGCGAACCATCATCAAATTGTGGACTGGAAACGCCAAGATCCATAAAGATCCCATCGACGACAGATACTCCTTGTTCATCCAGCACTTGGGCCAAACGTTCAAAAGGTGTATGAATACACGTGAAATTGGAACCAATGGCAGACAATCGCTTCGTACTTTCATCAATGGCGCTTTGATCACAATCCAACGCATATAAATGTCCTTGGGTGCACCGTTTTAATATTTCGCTACTATGTCCTCCACGACCCAACGTGCAATCGACATAGATTCCATCGTCTTTGATCTGAAGCATTTCAATGGATTCTTTTAGTAAAACACTCTTATGTTCCATAATTACCCCATGATTTCTGATAATTGTTCAGCCATATCTTCAAAAGCATCACTTTGTTCTGCTTCTTCATTTTCCCAGACATCCTTTGCCCAGATTTCCAGATGATTAGCCATCCCAATGATCAAACATTCTTTTTCTAATTTAGCCAGAGCGGCCAATGACGATGGAATGAGAATTCGCCCCTGACTATCCATTTCACATTCTGCGGCTTTGGACAAAACCATACGTTGATACCAACGTGCATTTTTGTTTGTGGTTGGCAATTTTGAAAGCCCCTCATAAACTTTTTCCCATTGTTGCATCGTATAGACATACAAACAGCCATCCAAACCACGTGTTACGACAACGTGTCCACCGAGTTCTTCACGAAATTTAGCTGGCATGATCAACCGCCCCTTACGGTCGATGTTATGCGCATATTCACCCATGAACACGTGTCATCACCCCCACTTTCTGACACAAACTGCTACTTTGTACCACAATAATACCCCATCCCCATCATTTTCGCTACTTTTTTTTCGATTTTTAAGACAACACAAAAAAAGCCAGTTACCAAATTTGATAACTGACTTCTGACTATTTTTTGAATACATGCTTTAAATTCTGCATCCGATTGATATTTTTCATCATTTTCGGATCACAAACCAAATCAAAATCCCCTAATAGTTCGATGGGACGACCACCCAAATGCTTTTTAAATAAGAAGACTCCATAGTCCGGACCTTCTTCATTAAAGATTCCACTGGTTCCGGTAAAATTATATCGATGCAGCCCCAAACGCTTGGCCGTTCGGATGGCTTGGTCTTGGATCACATACGGACCCGAATATTTTCTTAATTCATCATAAGAGCCGGAAGAAATATAATCCATTTCCCCATCATAAATCACAAAATAGGCACCTGATAGAATAATTTCTTTGCCATATTTTGCTTCCAATTCCTTCGTTGTTTGTTCCCAACGTTCAATTTGTGCGATTCGCTCCAACTCTTCCTTTTGCCGTCGATTCATCTTTTTACTATTGGGATTCTTCACTAAGATCGCATTGGTTTTTTCTTGTTCCTTTTGGATATCCGCAAGATCTTTGGCATTTTTTTCATGCACTTCGACCGTATCCAAATACGATACGATAACTTTGGCATGATCACTTCCTAACGCACGAATCTGATTTTGATAAGCAGCCAATCCCATGTCCGTAAAATGTCGTTTCTTTGCGGTATAGTCCATCAATTCCATAAAAGGATCTAGATGATCAAGATCCAATTCTTTGGTCTTGACCCCCATTTTTTTAGCTCGGGCAATGGTTCTTCTCGTATTGGGTTCGTAATTCGCAACAATATCGTCTTCGCTTAGATCATCCAGATCCATCACGACCATATAGCGAACTTGTCGATCTTCGGGCCATCCTTTGAAGAAACCTTGATGTGCATAGCCAAGACTGGCCAAAAAATCCGTCATCGCTTGATGATTCCAACCATTTTCAACAACTTGTCCATCGTCATCCAATTGTTGATACTCCACATATGGATCCATTCGTAGATAGGCCATGCCATGATCAGCAATATATTTCTTTAATGCTTCCGTAAAAAAAGTGGTCAATTCCGGATCATGAAAATCACATAAGATACCACGTTGGGCATAGGCATAATGATAGAATCGCATGACGGGTACTTTACTAAAGCCGGCAGCTGCCAAAACTTGGTTGGCATCATCCACCACACCCACATAGTAGGTTTCCCAACCATTTTGTTTCTTTAATTCGATCATCTTGGAACTATTTAAATAAAAACGACCTGCACAATGTGTCGCAAAATCTTCATATTCTTGGATTGTTAATTCTTTGAATTTCATATTGTCACTCCCGCATGGAGTGTATCATTTCCCAAGCAAAACTACAAGATAAAAAGAGGAGCTTGTCCTCTTCTTATTGATGATTACGAATATAATTCAAAGCACCACCATCCATCAAGATATCCAAATCTTCTTTGGTCAATTGTGCCGTAGCCTTAAACGTTTTATGTTTTGTCAGATCTTTGACTTCTATGGTTGGTTGGTCATATAGCCCTGGAACATGGACAACTTCCAATTCATCCATTTCATCGATCGCATCATAATCGGCTTTATCCACAAATTCCAATGGTAGGATTCCAAAGTTGATTAGATTGGCATGATGGATTCGTGCAAAGCTCTTCGCCAATACTGCTTTGATGCCTAAATACATCGGTGCCAAAGCCGCATGTTCACGAGAAGATCCTTGCCCATAGTTTTCACCCGCCACAATAATGCCGCCATGGTTGGCCTTACAAATTTCATCAAAATGTTCTTTGTTGTTCATAAAGACAAAAGTAGATAATTTTTCAATATTAGAACGATATGGCAAGACTTTCGCACCAGCTGGAGCAATGTGATCGGTCGTGATATTGTCAGGCAACTTGATCACAACTTTCTTATCAATATTTTCGGTCATCTTGGTATTTTGTGGTAACGGTTTAATATTTGGACCACGAACAATTTCCACATCTTCAGGTCGATCACTTGGTGGCAAGATCATGGAATCATCAATGAAGATGGGTTCCGCGCTAAAGGTATCTTCATAGTCTTCTTGGGTTGGATCACTGATCGATCCAGTCAAAGCAGAAACCGCAGCGGTTTCGGGTGAAACCAGATAAATACCTGCACTCAATGTTCCGGAACGACCGTAGAAATTACGATTGAAGGTACGCAAAGAAATACCATCGCTCTTCGGCGATTGTCCCATACCAATGCATGGTCCACAGGCACATTCAAGAATTCGTGCACCCGCTTTGATAAATACGCTCAAAGCTCCCGTTTCAATCAATTTTTCTAAGACTTGACGAGAACCTGGAGAAATGACTAACGAAACATTAGGATTGATTGTTTTGCCTTTTAAGACATTGGCCACTTTCATCATATCTTCATAGCCAGAATTGGTACAAGACCCAATCGCTACTTGATCAACTTTGATTCCACGCAATTCCGTAATCGGTTTGACGGCATCAGGGGAATTCGGACAAGCGGCCAATGGTGTTAATTGATCAAGATCAATTTCAACCAGGCCATCATAGCTTGCGCCTGGATCAGCAGCCAATGGTTGCCAATCTTTCACCCGATTTTGACGGGTCAAGAATTCTTTGGTGATCTCATCACTCGGGAAGATCGAAGTGGTTGCACCTAATTCGGCACCCATATTGGTGATGGTTGCACGTTGATACACACTTAATGTCTTGACTCCTTCACCTGTATATTCGAAGACTTTGCCAACGCCACCTTTTACGCTCAATTGACGCAGTAGTTCTAAAATGATATCTTTGGCAGAAACACCATGTTTTAATTGACCGCTCAAGCGAACTTCGATGACTTCAGGCATGGTCAATCGATAGGGGATCCCTGCCATCGCTTTGGCAACGTCCAGTCCACCAGCACCAATCGCAATCATGCCCATGGCCGATGAAGTGGGCGTATGGCTATCCGATCCAATCAATGTTTTTCCTGGTGTCGCAAATCGTTCCAAATGCACCTGATGACAAATCCCATTTCCTGGTTTTGAGAAATAGATGCCATGCTTAGCCGCTACGGATTGTAGATAGGCATGATCATCCGCATTCATAAAACCATTTTGTAGAGTATTGTGATCTACATAACTAACGGACAGATCCGTTTTGACTTGGTCTACCCCCATGGCTTCCAACTGCATATAAGCCATGGTTCCTGTTGCATCTTGGGTCAATGTTTGATCCATACGAATCTCGATCGGAGATCCTTTTTTTAGCTCCCCTTTGATCAAATGGGCTCTTAAAATCTTCTGTGTTAAATTTTCCATTTTTTCACATCCTTTTCAAAAGTGTATCATAATCTTGTTTATATGGTAAAATATAGATATGAAAAAAATCAATGAATTCTCAATCTGGCTGCTCCATTGGATCGAAGTGATCATGGCGATCATCTTGATCTTAGTCGTCGTGATCCAATGTTTTGATATCATTGCCCAATTGCCATCCTTCTTCTTTAATAAAGTACCGCTTTCTGATGTTTTATCGTATGTCTTCAACTTTATCATCACGATTGAATTCGTTCGCATGTTGTTGATTCATTCGATGGAAAGTGTCACCGAAGTATTGATCTTTGCGATTGCACGAAGCATCATTGTTGGCCATCCAGAAGCAATAGCTCTATTTTTTGAAATTTGTTGCATATTCTTATTGTTGTCGGCAAGGAAATACCTGCTGTTTGAAAATGAATTGGAAAAAGAAAACGAAGAAGATCAATAGTCTTCTTCGTTTTCTGTATCTTCACTATCCAATAAGATCTCACGATTCTTTGATACTACAATATAGGTGCCCTCTTTTGGATACTCTTCATCGGTTGAATCCGAGAGAATTTCTAATTCACATGGATAGCCATTGGCTTCCAATTCTTGAATCAAACCTTCTTTTCCTAATTTTTTTGTTAAGTTGCGACCACATGCACAATTGCCATATTGATCCAAACATTGATAAACCCAGTCTGGAATTGTCTTTTTTGCCATGATGTATCCCCTCCTAGAATAATCTGTATTATACTCGAAAAGAAAAAGGGAGGCAAGCCTCTGATATGATCCCCTAAAAGTAGACAGTACAAATACACAAAATGTACTGCCCTGCTTTTGGGGGATTTTATTATGGGACGAAAAGCCAAATATACATTTGAACAAAAGCTACAAGCTGTATTGGATTA
>NZ_JALBUS010000009.1:0-100598 GCF_033971885.1 Absicoccus intestinalis
ACGCCTCTTTTAGAGGCAGCATGTAACGGGGTTGCGACTGGCGAGGTTTCAATGGTCGAAGGACCTGCGCAACAACAGGCCCTTATAGGGCATTCAATACCACTAATTTTTATTAGTGGTTTTTATATGGGCTTTCATCGATTAGGGGGAAAGCAATAGTTTTTTAAACAGTTAAAAGGTATAATAAAGGAGACTTAAGTAAAAATCTTTTTTAGGAAGGATTGAACAAATGAGAGGGAGATTTAAATCAAACAAGTGGAAAGGGGCAGGCATAACGGTACTGATCATTGTGATCATTCTCGCTGTTTCGGTTGTTTCTTTTCAAATTTATCATTTTATTCAACTGAATCGTATGAGCCAGTATACCGATGTCAATGTCGATGGAACGGTTTCTGTGCATGTGAAAGATGATTCACAAAAAATTTTGGATGCGTATCAAAAAGCCAGTCCAGCCAGTGTGATTTCGAGTGACGATACGGCACAAGATACAAATGTTTCCATCGTTTTTTCTGGATTGAATGAAGATGTGAGTATTAACGAAGAAGTGCTTCGTTTGCTGCAAGAAAATGGCATGCAAGCTACTTTTGCGATTCCGGCAGTCAATGTTCGTGAAAATCAAGGCATGATCAAGAAAATCCTTCAAAGTGGAAATCGAATCATTAGTGGTGGCTTGAATGGAAAAGAAAAGGAAGCCAAAGATATCACGGCCTTATGTGATGATCTTTCGAAGTCGAAAAAAATTTTTGATGAAGAAACAAAAGGGTCCCATTCCATATTGTATAGTCCGGGATTGGATGCTTCTTTGATGCATTTGAAAGCTTCGAAACAAGCGGGCTATGATCAGATGATGTTTGCGGATGATAACGATTTAATTGATGCGGACACCTTTTTGTCTGTAACCGATGTGGATCAATATGTGGATGGACTACAAGGCAAACATATTCTGGTGATCTATTTAGATGGAAATAAGGATCCGGTCCATCAAGAACCGACCATTGTTTCCGCCAAACCAGAATTGGATAAACAACCCGATCTAGATGACAATGCGCAAACCAAAGAAGAAAAACCAAGTATTGCGGATATCACGAAGTGGTTGCTGGAAACGGTCCATCAAAAGAATATCCAGTCGATTGCTTTATCGGACTGCCAAAAACAACCGGCTTCTACCTATATTGAAAAAAATTTAGACGATCGTTCAAAAAAGGCGCAAGTGTATCGTAGTGTTTTGACCAACAAGAAAGATGTTGGATTATGTATTCGCCATCTCAAAAATGAAGCGCAATATGAAAAAGTAAGATCGGTATTAAAACAATATGATGCGTCGGCTTCCTTTTTTGTGAGCGATGATGTGGATAAAAAATTAGCCAAACGGATCCTTAAAGATGGATATACATTAGAAAATGCGGGAAAAGCTTATGCCGATGCAACCAAGACCTATCAAGAAATGGAAAAGGTACGGAGACATCTACAAGATTTGGATACCGATAGTCTTGCCTATCTGGTTTCGGATGAAGCTTCGATCGATGCCATCCGTAGAGTTTGTTTTGTGGATGGACAGATTCCGATTCTTCCGCAAGATCCAAAGAAACTTTCAAAAGGTTCTTTCTATGGATATGATGCATCGGATTTGAAATCGATCGAGCAACTTCTTGAAAAAGCACAACAGAAAGAATATAAGATCTCCGATATACCAACACTTCTTGATCAAAATGGAACGATTCCTGCATTCACAAACACCCAAATCCAAAAACAAAAAAAGGAAAATAAGGGCATAAAAGCCACTTATATGCAGAATGTATCCACGACCGAGCCAGCCTTGGCTTTGACGTTTGGCAATATTGGCAATGAAGCTGTGGATCTAGATGTTGCGAATGTTTTAAAGCACAAAGGAGCGGTAGGTACCTTCTTTGTGAATTTCAATGAAATGCGAGAGTACACCGATACGATTGAAACCTTGATCGATCAAGGTCAAGAAATTGGCATTTCGTGGCCAAGTGATGGCTCGTATGCGAATACTTACGATGGCATGGCTACGTATATCCATGATTGTCTGGCATACATGGAATGGCGGTATAACTACCAACCTAGGTTGGTGATGCTTTCAAAAGAACCGACAAATAAAGAAATGCTGGAAGCTGTTCATGCAGCCGGATTGCGTGCTGTGGGTGCCTCAAAAAGTTTGATCCAAAACAATACCCAACAGACCACAGAGGATCAAATTCCTGAAGTGTTGGCTCAATTATCGAATGTTCGTTTTACACGTGGTGGCTTAGAATATTTTAATCTTGGTTATTATGAAGCGGATGCCATGAAAAAAGTGGGTGAGAAAACCTTGATGGGAGAAGTGGTTTCGGACGTGATTGGGCAGTTTGTGGATTCTATTGCGTTTGAAAATGCCCAAACCAATCAAATCGAAGAGGAAAGTCGATATCGTTTGAAAACGGTGAGTGCCTTGTTGGATTCGGATCAAGTGTATACCGTATCCAAGAAGAAACAAAAGGCTGTGACTTTGAAGAAAAATGTGCTGACTTCAATGGACAGTTCAGAAAAACAATTTGCGTATATGAAGGATCATTATCTGGGTAGTAATTTCATCATCAATCAAAAAAAGATGCCGGGATTTACCGATGAAGAAATCCAACAAATGAATAAAACCGGAAAGCTAACCCATGAAAAAGTAATATTTTTGACTTTTGACGATTGGGGATCCGATGAATCGGTCAATAAGATCTTATATGTATTAAAGAAATATCATGTCAAAGCAACTTTCTTTGTATTGACGGAGCATGTTGATGAAAACCCAAATCTTTTACGGGCAATTGCCGAAGATGGTCATGAAATTGGTTGTCATTCGAATTCGCATATAGCGCTTGCGAATGCCAATGAAGATCATTCTCAATATGCTTCACTCACCAAAAAAGAACAAAAAGCGATGCGTAAGGATCTAGTGACTTCCTACAACAAGTTAAATCAATATGTAGGCGATGTTCGTGTGGATGGGAAAAAAGCCCTTTCTTTGGACTTCCGTCCACCGACACTGGAAATTAGTAAGGAAGGACTCTATCAGGTGTTTGATGTTGGCTTCCAATATTCGATTTCCGGTGATGTGACGACCAATGATTATGAAATTACCGATTTAAATAAATATATTCATGATATGACGAATGGCTCACCTTCTTCAAAAGAGGATTATCAATTGGGAAATGGTAGTGTCATTGTCATGCATATGACGGAAGATGCGAAATATACGGCACAGATGTTAGATGTGATGATTCCTCGTTGGCAAGCCCAGGGATATCGTTTTGCGCGAGTGGATGCGTACACGCGTCAATATCAGCCATAAGGGGGAATGAGTTTGAAAGAAACGAGCCAAAAGGATGTCCTTTTAAAAATCAAAAAAGATCGAAGATTATTATCTCATGTACCCGATCCGACAGGTCAGAGGCAGGTATCCGATCGGCGTGGACAGGATGAACAGGGAAACAAGGATCTAGATGCGATCATTCGTCAACATAAGAAAGGCATTCGCTATATCACAAACTTTTCGGTTTCGATCATACAGGAAAAAACCGTTTTGAAAGCTTTATGTATGGACATCTCTGATACGGGGCTTCTTCTGCAATTGGAGGATGAAAAAGAGTATGAAGCAATCAAAGGACAATCACATGTCAAATTAAAATTTCAGATTCCGCCCGGTGTCATGCCGGAAGGACGCGAATCCAGATATAAGTTATCAGCTTCGGTTGTACGATCTGTGGATGAAACGCGACAAATTGGCCTTCAATTTTTGGAAGATCTGGGTACCTATGACAGACGACGAAAAGATCGGTATCTGATGTTTGGAGCCGCTTTGAGTCTGGCTTTTGTGAGTTTTTGCGTGGTCTTGATGCGCATGGAATCTTTTATTTATTTTCGCTATCATACCCTACTTTATGCCTATTCCATCATTGCTGCGACCTTTTTGTTGACGCGTTATTTATTTGGGATGTTTTACAAGCCCGTTCCCATTGATCCCACGTATACGCCATCGGTTACGATCGTTATTCCTTGTTTCAATGAAGAAGAATGGATCCAGACAACCATTCTATCTTGTATTGATCAAAATTATCCTGTCGATAAACTGAAAGTAATCGTTGTGGATGATTGTTCAACGGATCGATCGGTTGAAAAAATCAAAGAAATCATTGATAAACTTAAGGAAAAAGAAGGAAAACGATATCAATTGGAAGATCGTTTATCTTATTTTGTTCAACCACAAAATGCTGGAAAACGAGCGGCTCTAAGTCGTGGAGTGGAGAATACCGATACGGATTTGGTGATGTTTGTGGATAGTGATTCTTTTTTAGATCCCTATGCGGTTCGAAATATCGTGCAACCCTTTCGTGAACCGAAGATGGGTGGTTGTGCCGGAAGATGTGATGTGGCCAATACGTATACAAATTCATTGACCAAAATGCAGTCCGTTCGGTATTATACGGCCTTTCGTATCATGAAAGCAGCCGAAGCGCTTTTTGATACCGTTACATGTTTGAGTGGTCCTTTATCGTGTTACCGTCGTGACATTGTGATGGAATACAAAGACAATTGGGTCAATCAAACTTTTCTTGGTCATAAAGCCACGTTTGGTGATGATCGATCTATGACCAATTTTGTATTGAGTCATCATCAATGTTCCTATCAAGATACTGCGGTTTGTTCCACGATCGTTCCGAAAGAACATAAAGTCTTTTTGAAGCAACAAATGCGATGGAAACGCTCTTGGCTTCGAGAATCTTTAATGGCGGGTAAGTTTATGTGGCGGAAAGAACCTTTTGCGATGATCAATTTTTATATTGGCTTGATCGTACCTATGTTGGCACCAATCGTGGTTGTTTATAATTTCTTTTATGTGCCGCTTACACAACATGTATTTCCAACAACCTTCCTTATTGGTTTATTGTTGATGGCCATGATGATGTCCTTTTCGCAATTGCTTTTACGCAAGAGCACCACATGGTTGTTTGGCTTTTGGTTCTGTCTCTATTACGAACTTGTATTATTGTGGCAAATGCCTATTGCTTGGTTCACGTTCTGGAAATCCACTTGGGGTACAAGGATGACGCCGAGTGATGTCCAAGCCGAAGAAAAGAAACGAGCGAAAAAAGAAATGAAGCGGAAGAAGGCAGAAAATGAAACGTAATCGGAAAACCAAGGATAAGACAAGGAAGTTTCTGTTTTATCCTGTGAAGACCCATAAAGATAAAGTAAAAGTTATACGAACGTGCTTGGAATTTCTGGTGATCATTTTCACTGTATGTATGGTTTGTAGAAGCTTGATCGTATATCAAACCTATGAACCGTATGATCGATCGGATCCCCAGATCGTTTCGGGAAAAGATCATGGTTTTATTGCGCTTTCTTATTTTGGTGTGGCCAGAAGTGGAACCGATTCATTGATTGCGCTTTCCCGACTGGAAGAAGAATTGACAACCCTAAAAAAGCTGGGCTATGTCACTGTTACGCAAGAAGATATTGAAGCGTACTACAGGCAGGGAAAACCATTGCCAGATAAGGCTTTGTTCCTTTTCTTTGAAGACGGTCGTTCCGATACGATGTTGTTTACCGAAAAACTATTGGAAAAGTTAAACTATAAGGCTTCGATCCTTACGTATGCCGAAAAGTTTGGAAACGATGATGGCAAATTTGTTTCACCCGAACAGCTGAAAGAACTGGAACGACAAGGGTATTGGGAATTGGGAACCAATGGCTATCGTTTATCGTATATCAATACCTATGATCGTTATCATCGTTTCCTTGGTGAATTGGAATCACGCGAATTTGTGGAAATCAATCAATATATTGATCGCGACTACAATCATTATTTGATGGATTATATTCGGGATAAAGATTTTATGCCGACAGAAAGTACCCAAGAGATGGCCAAAAGGATCACCAAAGATTATGATTTGATGGAAAGCATTTACACAAAGAAGATTGGCTATGTGCCGAAGCTCTATTGTTTGATGCATTCGAATACAGGACGTTATGGAAATAATGAGAGTGTTTCCGAAGTGAACAGTGAAAATTTGGAAGGTTTATTTACGATGAATGTGAATCGGGAAGGCTATTCCTTAAATAATAAAAAATCTTCGATTTATGATCTGACGCGTTTGGAACCGCAACCTTGGTGGTACACCAATCATTTGTTGATGCGGATCAAAGATGATTTGCCAAAAGCAGATAAGAAAAATATTCAGTTTGTGCATGGTGATAAAAAAGGCTATTCCAAATGGAGTATCAAAAAGGGGGCTGCCGAGTTTAAAGGCAATCTCATTGCCCTTACTTCGGAATCCGAATCCACTGGACGTATGACATTGAAGAACACCAAAGCCAAGGATGTGAAAGTATCTTGTCGATTATTGGGAAATAAGATTGGTCGTCAAACCATTTATTTGCGGACTGCGGGAAATCTGGATCAGTATATTTCTGTTTCCTTAGAAAATAATATTCTTTATGTTCGTCAAAAAAATGCCGATGGGCAAGATGTATTGCTTAGACAAGATATGTACAAACTGCATGATAAGAATCCCATTTCGATTCCGGAAGATGATCAAGATGCCTATGTGGCTGAATTGAAAGTGCGTGGTAAGTTTTCGAAAAATAATACGATTGCCGGTTTATATGATTTGAAGGCATTCCGGGCTTCCCGAAAAAAAGTGGAAAGTGTTGCGGATGGTGCCGATGAATACATTCCGGAAATTCAGATCAGTGATCCAGGGGATGTGAAAATTGAAATGACGCTACAAGGCAATCGATTGACATTGAAAGCCGATGGGATCGTCTTAGCCCATGATCGTAAGGTGGCGGTTAAAGGATCGGGTGGTATTGCGTTAGAAAGTGCTTTTGGTGGCTTTATGAAAAGTCAAAGAAATATTGCGGATGATGTGTATGATGCGGCTTTTCAGGATCTTTCCATTCAGACACCGGATCATATGTTGATTTATGACTATACCTATCATGGATTCTCTTTCGTTGCGCATACGATCCGTGTGGTGTGGGATCAGGTCGTGAATTGGTTTATTGATCATTTTTGATGGGGAATCTATGAAAAGAATGAATAGAAAAGGGATCCTGAAGCTTTTGATCATCGTATGTCTATTTCTTAGTGGATGTAGCCGTGGACAAGGTACAACCCAAACACATCACTATGATCTGGATGTATCCAAACAAATCCAAGTCTTAAAAAAATCCAATCGAAACCTGTATGTATGGTCGGTTTATTGGGATTGTACTGGGGATGTACGAACCATCCATCGAAATCGAAAAAAAATCAATGGTATTGGTGTATTCAGTGCCTATTATCCTGATGGCAAGACATTGTCTTTGCCGGAAAAATCAAATGATCTGATCCAGCATTTGGCTTCGATTGAGGATGCACCAACCATTCCAAGGTATCTTTGTGTGGTGAATGATACCGATAGTGAAAATAAAAGTGTGGATCTTTTGAAGAAAATCATGAATGAGCCCGAAAAGAATGCGCAGGCAATCGTGGATATGGCGATACAAAATCAATGTATGGGTATTGAAATTGATTTTGAAAAAATTCGCAATGATATCGATCTATGGAATCAGTTTATCAACTTTGAAAAGGATTTGATGGCTCTATGTTCAAAAAATCATTTGGCCTTGCGCATTGTATTGGAATCTTCCACGCCTGTGGATCAGATGGATCTGCCTTCTGGACCTGAATATGTCGTGATGTGTTATAACCTCTATGGCATGGGGACCAAGCCAGGTCCGAAAGCGGATGCAGATTTTCTAAAAGATATGGTCATGAAATTTGATTCGCTTGATCATGTGTCGTATGCCCTGGCGAATGGTGGTTATGATTTTGATGGCTCGAAAAAAGCCGAGGCCATGACATCGTCTCAGATCCAGGCATTGATCATCGAAAAAAAGGCCAAACCAAAAAGAGATCCTTCCAGTCAAGCGTTGTCTTTCACTTATGGTTCTCATACGGTTTGGTTTGCGGATGAAAAAACGATGGCTTTCTGGGCAAAAACATTGGATACAGCAGCCGGTAGGACGGTTGATATCAGTTTGTGGAGATTGTTTCGTAATGAATGAAGAAGGAATGAAGATGAATGTATATGATCAATTACTTTCGGGTCAAGAAAAATTAGCTCTTGTGGGCTTGGGCTATGTGGGTATGCCCATGGCAGTGGCGTTTGCCCAAAAAGGAATCCAAGTCATTGGCTTTGATTTGAATGAAGAAAAAATAAAAATGTATCAAAAAGGAATCGATCCAACCAAAGAAATTGGGGATGATGTCATTTCTCATACAACGATATCGTTTAGTGCCAATGAACATTGTCTTCAAGAAGCCAAGTTTCTGATTGTTGCGGTGCCAACCCCCGTCAATTTGGATCATACCCCCGATTTGAGTCCGGTGATCCGTGCGAGTGAAATGGTGGGCCGAAATTTAACGAAGGGCAGTATCGTTGTGTTTGAATCCACGGTATATCCAGGTGTTACCGAAGATGTGTGTATTCCGGCATTGGAAAAGGCGTCTGGCTTAACATGTGGAATAGATTTTAAAGTGGGGTATTCGCCGGAACGGATCAATCCAGGAGATTCGATCCATCGGTTGGAGAATATTCAAAAAATCGTTTCTGCCATCGATAAAGAGGCTTTAGAAATCATCCAGAATGTGTATGATTTAGTCATTCAAGCGGGTACGTATCCGGTATCGAATCTGAAAACGGCTGAGGCCATCAAGGTTGTTGAAAACAGTCAACGAGATATCAATATTGCGTTTATGAATGAATTGGCCATGGTCTTTGATCGAATGGATATTGATACCCAAGAAGTCATAGATGGTATGAACACAAAATGGAATGCGCTTGGTTTTAAACCGGGTTTAGTTGGGGGACATTGTATTGGTGTCGATCCGTATTATTTTATTTATGAAGCAGAAAGGCTAGGGTATCACAGTCAGATCATTCTTTCGGGTCGAAAAGTCAATGATGATATGGGAAAATTTATTGCGGATTCGACCATTAAACAAACGATTTTGGCGAAAAAGGCAGTCATATCTTCCCGTTTTGTGATTCTTGGGATGACATTTAAAGAAAATTGTCCAGATATTCGGAATAGTAAGGTCTATGATATTATTTGTGAATTGAATGCATATGGTGTGCATCCACGGGTAGTGGATCCATGGGCATCATCCAAAGAGGCAGAAAGAGAATATCATATACAGCTTACAGATATGGATCAGATCCATGATGCAGATGTCATCATTATTGCGGTAGCGCATTCGCAATTTATGGATATGGGCATTAAAGGAATTGATCGGCTTTATAAAAAAGAATTAAGCAATGATAAAAAAGTGTTGATTGATGTCAAAAGTATTTTTGATCGAGATAAAATTCGTTCGCTTGGGTATCATTATTGGCGTTTGTGATGGAAACGTTGGGTTTGAATCGTTCGAAAAGAAACTGGAATTTTTTGATCAATCCATGGATAATGGAAGAATGATGAAGGAGGAATACTATGCCTTGTACAACCGTATTAGTGGGTAAGAAAGCTTCCTATGATGGATCTTGTATGATTGCACGAAATGATGATTCACCATCGGGACAATTTACCCCAAAGAAATTTGTGGTTGTTCATCCCGAAGAACAACCGAAACAATATTGTTCGGTTTTATCGCATGTCGAAATTGAATTGCCGGATGAGCCAATGCGTTATACATCGATGCCCAATGCGATTGAAAGTGAAGGCGTATGGGCAGCCAGTGGTGTCAATGAAGCCAATGTAGCCATGACGGCAACGGAAACGATTACGTCCAATCCTCGTGTATTAGGAGCAGATCCATTGGTTGAAAATGGTATTGGTGAAGAGGATATGGTGACATTGGTCTTGCCATATATTCATTCGGCCAAAGAAGGAGTACTACGTTTGGGTTCCTTATTGGAAACGTATGGAACTTACGAAATGAATGGGATTGCCTTTTGTGATGTCAATGAGATCTGGTGGTTAGAAACCATTGGGGGTCATCATTGGATGGCACGAAAAGTACCCGATGATGTCTATGTGGTCATGCCCAATCAATTAGGCATTGATCGTTTTGATTTTGAAGATGAAGAAAATTATATATGTTCATCCGATCTAAAGAAATTTGTACAAACGAATCATTTGAATCTATCTTCGTATGGTGCCTTTGATCCTCGGGCGGCGTTTGGTTCCCATGAGGATAGTGATCATATTTACAATACGCCAAGAGCTTGGGATATTTTACGAACCTTGAATCCGCATACAAAGTTTGAACCCGAAGCGGATGATCTACCATGGTGTATGGTTCCAGAAAAGAAAATAACGGTAGAGGATGTCAAATATGTTTTAAGTTTGCATTATCAAGGTACACCATATGATCCGTATGGAAAAGAAGCCCAAGCAGGTAAGTATCGTTCGATTGGTATTAATCGCAATGATTTTTTAACGATTACCCAGATGAAACCAAACTGTGAAACGATTGAATGGGTTGCTTTTGCTTCCAATGTCTTCAATGCATTGGTGCCATTCTATGCGAATATTGAAACGACACCAGAATACATGGCCAATACCACAAAAGATGTTTCGAGTGATAATTTTTACTGGTCCAGTCGTTTATTAGCCGCTATGGCCGATGCTTCCTATCGCCAATCAATTTTTGAAATTGAACGCTATCAAAACAAAGTCGCTGCTAAAGCGCATCAAATGATTCATACCTATAATGGTCTATTGGAACATGAAACCGATGAGGGCAAAAAGTTACAATTGCGTCATCAAGCCAATGAAGAAATGGCACAATGGCTACAAGATCAAACAACCGAAGTATTGAATCAAGTCCTTTATATCCTAAGTAATCAAATGAAGAATGCATTCAGTCGTTCGGATGCATGATATAATAGCGAAAAAGGAGTACAAATATGAACGAATATAAACAAGAATTTATTGAATTTATGTTGGCATCCGATGTCTTAAAATTTGGAGATTTCACCTTAAAATCCGGTCGAAAAAGTCCTTTCTTTATGAATGCAGGGGCTTATGTCACAGGAGAACAATTAAAGAAATTAGGCGAATTTTATGCCAAAGCTATCGTGGATACATATGGTCTCGATTTTGATGTATTATTTGGACCTGCATACAAAGGGATTCCATTAGCCGTTGTGACAGCGATTGCGTTACATACCTTATATGGCAAAGAAGTTCGCTATTGTTCGGATCGTAAAGAAGCAAAAGATCATGGTGCGGATAAAGGCAAATTCTTGGGTACAAAATTGAAAGATGGCGATCGTGTCGTAATGATCGAAGATGTCACAACTTCGGGTAAATCGATGGAAGAAACGGTGCCAAAAGTAAGAGGGGCTGCTAATGTCGATATTGTTGGTTTGATGGTTTCTTTGAATCGAAATGAGAAGGGAAAAGGCAACAAGACCGCATTAAAAGAAATTAGTGAGTTGTATGGTTTCCCAACAGCAGCCATTGTCTCGATGCCAGAAGTTATTGAATATTTAGGGGATCGTTTGGATGATGATCTAAAAGCACGCATTGATGCATACTATCAAGAATATGGTGCAACAGAAGACTAGTTCTTCTGTTTTTTTTATACCGCAAAATCCGGATGATCTTCATACATTTTCTGGATCATTTGGACAAAATTATGAATAATGGCTCGATGATCTGAAGCATGGGTACATAATACACAAGGTATGGTTTCTTCACAATCAAAGGGAATCCACGCAAATTCATTGGTATGATCATTTAAAAAACCAGGAGAAAGCACAAGGGCTCGATTGGCTGCGACATTGGTCAAAGAAGTATCATGATCATCACTATTGAAATAATCAATCGGTTGGGTTTCGATCATGCGTTGTTGGACTTGACGCAAAGGAATAGGGGAAGGACCGCCTACCATCAAGGTTCGACCTGCTAGATTTTCGGGTTCAATACGTGATTTTTGCGCTAACGGATCATCATGACGAGCCACTAAATAGATTTTAGAGTCATACAGTGGATGAACTTGAATATTAGGAATATGACGAATTTCATCATGGATCGCAAAGAGTACATCTTGTTCGCCTTGTAAAAAAGAATCCAATATATGATTTGGATCAAAAGAAGGCGTAACCAAAATACCCGAATCTCCCTTTGAAATTTCTTGGATCACTTGGGGCAAGAAATAGAGTGCTGAACGAACGGGTAAGGCAATTTGAATATTTTCACGATACTTGGTTGAAAAGTTTTGCCCTTGTTCAATGGCTTTTCTTAATTCAGCCCGAATACTACGAAGACTCGCCACAAATTGTTGGCCGGCCGGAGTGATATTCGTTCCTTTGCCACTCCGATCAAAAATAATAAAGCCAATTTCTTCTTCGGCTGCATGAATCTGATAGGTCAAGGTTGGTTGGGAAATATAAAGATTTTCAGCGGCACGATTGAAGTTTAAGGTTTGTGCGAGTTCTAATATATAGTCAATTTGTTTGGTGTTCATTTTATCTCCTCATAATTTAATAATTCTATTATATATCGATTATTTCAATTTGAAAAATTAATATATCGATTTTAAGATGAATACAGAAACGAGGTATACAGATGTCAAAAAAATTAATTCTATATTACTCACGAACAGGTGAAAATTATGTCAATGGAAGTATTCAAAAACTTTCCAAAGGCAACACAGCCTATGTGGCTACATATATTCAAGAAGCAATTGGTGGGGATTTGTTTCCCATTGAAACGGTTGATGCGTATCCAAATGATTATATGGCCTGCATTGATCAAGCGAAAAAAGAAATGAATGCCCATGCACGACCTGCTTTGGTTCACTATATCGATGATATTTCCGATTACGACAACATCTTTATTTGTGGACCCTGCTGGTGGGGGTTGTTCCCCATGCCAATCTATTCTCAATTGGAACGATTGGATTTTACGAATAAAAATGTATATGTTGTCGTAACGCATGAAGGCAGTGGCATGGGAAATTGTGAACGCGATTTGAAAAAAGGATTGAAAGGTGCCACGTTTGGTCCTGGCTTAGCTATTCATGGTGCCGATGCCCCAAAGAGTGCCAATCAAGTAAAAACATGGGCAAAAAGTTTATAGGGGGAAAAGATTATGGAATACAAAAAAGGATATGTTTATGAATTGATGGACCGAGGAGGTCCTACTGATGTGCGCGAATCGTATTTTAAAGAAGCCGTGGAAGAAATGATGCGAGCTCGTACCCTTTGTCAAAAAGCCAATGCGACTTTACCCGATGATCCATCGTATATGCAGTATTTGGAAGAATTATTTGGTCGTAAATTGGATGATGTACGAATCTTAACTCCCTTTATTTGTGATTTTGGCAATCGGGTTACATTTGGAAAAGATGTATTTATCAATCATTCCGCGATTCTATCAGCTTCGGGTGGTATCGAATTTGAAGATGGTTGTATGGCAGCTCCCGGTTTACGCATTGCCACGATCAACCATGATATGAATGAAAGACATACGATTTACACCTATGGCAAAGTCACGGTGAAACAAAATGCTTGGATTGGCATGAATGTAACCATTTGTCCTGGTGTGACCATTGGTAAATATGCCGTCGTTGGAGCAGGCGCTGTGGTCACAAAAGATGTCCCTGACTATGCCGTGGTTGCCGGTGTACCTGCTAAAGTAATCAAGATATTAGATCCAAATGATCAAAAAGAATGATCCATCTCGATTTTCTTTACAGATGATCTATTTCTATTTTGATTTGGTATAATGTTCAAGCAAATGAACGGAGGAAACAAATATGGAATGGATCGAAGTCATGAGACAACGACATAGTGTCCGTCAATATACGGATCAAAAGATTCCCATGGAAATACAAGAAAAATTGAAAGCAGAAGTGGAACGCTTAAATACCGAAAGCAACCTCCATATGCAACTATTCTTTGATGAACCCGATTGTTTTGATTCTCGCATGGCACATTATGGAAAATTTACCAATGTGAAAAATTATCTTTCCATTGTCGGTAAGAAAGAACCAAAACTAGATGAAAAAGCCGGATACTATGGTGAAAAAGTGGTGTTGTTGGCGCAAAGTTTAGGTATCAACAGTTGTTGGGTCGGCATGACCCATGGTAAAAGTGATGCGATCGTAAACAAAGACGAGAAACAAGTCATCGTTGTATCCCTGGGATATGGAGAAAACCAAGGCGTTGCCCATAAAAGTAAACCCATGGATAAACTATGTTCTGTTACCGGAGATGTACCCACTTGGTTTCATACGGGCATGGAAGCAGCCATGCTTTCGCCAACCGCTGTTAACCAACAAAAGTTTTTGATCTCTTATGATGGAAAGAAACTGAGTGCTAAAGTGAATGGTCGAGTTTTTTTTTCCAAAGTGGATCTAGGCATTGTGAAGTGCGATTTTGAATTGGCAAGTGGGCATACTTTCGATGAATAAGAAGATTGAAAAACTTGCCCGTGCATTTGGTGCGAGTCAAAAATTGTTGATTGCGTTGGGTGATGAAAGTCGCCAGCACATCATCTTAACGATGATGCAGATGGGTGATTGTTCCGGTGTACGTGCCATTGATGTAGCAGCCCATACCAATCTTTCCCGTCCAGCTGTATCGCATCATTTCCAAATCATGAAAGATGCGGGATTATTAAAGACACGAAAAGAAGGGACCAAGATCTTCTATTATTTTGATCCCGATATGAAATCCATGAATGCGTTGATTGATGTGTTGCATTTAGCCATAGAAATCACCAAAGAATTACCCAATCGGAGTGGGGATGAATGAAAATTTATATCTTACAAACCGGTGTGCGGTTCCGGATCGAAGCTCGCATCGTTGGACCTATGCCTATACGGGCTTGTTTCAATGAAGAAAGAAGCGAATTTGTGTACCTGTTAAAGCCTTTTTGGTGGAAAACCAAGGCCATCGGGTATTGATTGATACAGGTTGGTCGGAAGCATGTGTCGATCATCCCCTTTCTCATCTTAGATTTGGTTTATGGTTTGCGAGTGAACCGGTTTTGAAAAGAGAAGAAGCAATACCGTATCAACTACAGAAATTGTCACTGAAACCATCAGACATCGATGCGATTGTATTGACGCATCTAGATTGTGATCATGTGTCGGGTTTACGACCTTTAAAAGAAGCCAAACACATCTATTGTTCCAAAGAAGAATGGCAACATGCCCAAACCAGAGATGTACGCTATCGCAAAGCTTTTTGGGAAGGTGTTCACATAGAAACAGTATCTATGAAAAAGGATACATCGTCCCCATTTGGCTAGAGTTGTGATTTATTTGGCGATGGTAGTTTTATTTTGATTTTAACACCGGGACATAGTGAAGGATCAATGGCAATCTTGGTATACGAACACAAGCAATATGCCGCCTTTATTGGCGATGATTCCTATAATCATCATTCGTGGGAAGAACAAAAATTGCCTGGACCAATATATGATATACAATCCATGAAAAAAACCTTTCGTTGGGTCAAGCAATTGAGTGAAGATCCCCATTGTATAGGTATTTATGCTGCCCATGAAAAAGTGTAACTCGATTCGAGTTGCACTTTTTTTGTATAATAGGTAACAGAGGTGATTTATATGGAAGATACCATCCAAACCATAACACAAAAAATCATTGCGTTTCGTGATCAACGCAATTGGCAACAATTTCATAATCCCAAAGATCTGGCCATTTCCATTTCTTTGGAAGCAGCCGAACTATTGGAAGTATTTCAATGGACCGGTGCAGATACGCAAGCCGATACAAAAGAGAAAATGGATAAGATCAAAGAAGAGTTAGCAGATGTATTGATTTATTCACTGATGATGGCACATGATCTTGATTTAGACGTGTTGCAGATTATTCAAGATAAATTAGCAGTGAATGAGAAAAAATATCCGGTGGATCAAGCCTATGGGAAGTCATTGAAATATACGGCCTACCAAGGAGATCAGAAATGATTATCTATGATGGTTCGCGACGGGATTTTCTTGAAAGTGTTGAAATGATACCATTGCGATCGATATTGAACAAAATATATTAAAAAAGATGGGACGCCATACACCAAAAAATGAATTTCGAGCATGGGACAATTCTATGCAGTATATGTATAAAGTGATGAATGATCCCGATATACCAGATAATGCAGACATTACGACAACGTATCTAGAAAGCGAAGTTAATGGTATAATAAAACGACGGAGGTTGAAATGGAACAAGCGTCTTTATTTGATACGACTGATTCGCGTCCTTTAGCCGATCGCATGCGACCCGAAACATTGGAAGAATATGTTGGTCAAAAACAATTGATTGCGCCTGGGCGGATCTTATGGCAAATGATTGAGCATGATAAGGTGCCATCGATGATTTTTTGGGGGCCTCCTGGTGTTGGTAAAACCACTTTGGCTCGCATGATCGCGCATAAGACCAAAGCACATTTTGTGACTTTTTCGGCCGTATCATCGGGTATTAAAGATATCAAGGTTGTCATGAAGGAAGCGGCTTTACACAAAGCGCAAGGTCAAAAAACGATTGTGTTTGTGGATGAGATCCATCGCTTCAATAAAGCGCAACAAGATGCTTTTTTGCCCTATGTGGAAAATGGCAGCATTACTTTGATTGGGGCCACAACGGAAAATCCCAGCTTTGAGTTAAACAATGCCCTTTTATCGCGCTGTCGTGTTTTTGTGCTGCAATCCCTCAGTCAAGAAGATATTGTTGAACTGCTTCATCGGGCACTTTCCAGTCCGAAAGGGTTTGGCACATTACATATTGATATGAGTGATGTACAAATCGAAGCGATTGCCAATTTTTCGGGTGGGGATGCCCGCTTTGCCTTAAATACTTTAGAAATGGTGGTATATAATAGTCCCAGTGATGTGGAAGGAATTCATGTCACGCAAGATGTCATCAAACAATGTCTGCAACGACGATCGTTATTATATGACCGCCAAGGTGAAGAGCACTATAATATCATTTCAGCTTTGCATAAAAGTATGCGAAATAGTGATGTACAAGCATCCATCTATTGGTTAGCACGCATGTTGGAAGCTGGCGAAGATCCCTTATATGTGGCTCGTCGCATTGTTCGATTTGCTTCGGAAGATATCGGTATGGCCGATTCACGGGCTTTGGAAATTTGTATTGCCGCCTATCAAGCGTGTCATTATTTAGGCATGCCCGAATGCAATGTGCATTTAACGCATGCGGTCGTGTATTGTGCCTTGGCACCAAAATCCAATGCCTTAGAAACGGCATATATTCATGCGGCACAAGATGCTAAGGCAACATTGGATCAACCGGTACCGTTGCAAATTCGCAATGCACCGACACGATTGATGAAAGATCTTGGCTATGGCAAAGATTATGAATATTCCCATGACTACAAATATCACATGACGGATATGGTTTGTTTGCCAGAGGCATTAAAAGATCGTGTATATTATGTACCGAAAGATCAAGGATCGGAATTAAAAGTAAAGAAGCGTATGCAAGATATCAAGAATATCAAGCATATGATTCATGAACAGAAAAGGAAGAAATAGTATGAAAATCCAAATTCATTCATTAGCAGAAACGCAACGATTTGCACAAAAAATGGCAGATCTTTGTCGAGATAAACATGTCATCCTTTGTTTGGATGGAGATTTAGGTGCAGGAAAAACGACTTGGACACAATCGTTTGGCAAGGCTTTAGGTATTCAACAAGTCATAAATTCACCAACGTTTACGATCATGAAATCGTATACCCAAGGCAATGGACAACCTTTTTATCATATTGATGCCTATCGATTAGAAGGCATTGATCAAGATCTAGGGTTTGAAGATTGTTTTGATGAAGGCATTTGTGTGATCGAATGGGGAAATTTTATCGCCAATCAAATTCCTGACGATCATATCTCGATCTCGATTGAAGAAGGCATTGATGAAGAACGAACAATTGAAATGACCTATACAGGAAGTGTAAGTCAAACGATAGTGGAGGCATACAATGATTAGTTTATGTATGGATAGTGCCTATAAAAATTTAGTCTTAGGCCTATATGAAGATGATCGTTTATTGGCAGGAATTGCCAAGGAAGCGTTTAAGCAACAAAGTGAAACCATTTTTGTGGAATTGAATCAATTATTGGCACAAACCCATTTGGATTATGCCGATATTGATCGGGTGATCATTACCGATGGGCCAGGTTCGTATACGGGCATTCGGATTGCGATGACCATTGCGAAAGTGTTGTGTACCCAAATGCATAAAGAACTATATTGTATTTCAACGATGCAGTTGTATGCCGGTATGGAACCAAGTGCTAACGTAATCTTGGATGCACGTAGTCATCGTGCCTATATTGCACATGTGGAAAATGGCATCATTCATCCGGAAACACAAGTTTTGCCATTGGATGAAGTGAAGACATTTATTGATCAACATCCAGGTACCTTAATGGGTGATGCGTACTTATTGGATCAAGAAGGCAAACCAAGTGATTTCTTAGCGAATTTTATGCAGGTACCGGCTCGAAAGATCGAGAATATTCATGCGTTGGTTCCGCAATATTTAAAGTCTTCCAATGCATATAAAAATAAATGATGTTGGTAGATGATAAGAAAGCCAATGTTTTGGCAAATTTTGAATCGCAATGTTTTCTAGATGCATGGACCAAGGAACAAATTGAATCCGAATTTCAAAACAATCCTTTTTTTCATGCGTGGATGACAAAGGAAGGGTATGCCTTTGTGTGGGAAGCTTACGAACAAGCAGAATTGGTACGAATTGGCATTTTGCCAACGTATCGTAAACAAGGCTATGCCCATCGTTTATTGACCAAATGTATGGCCCATGCCAAACAAGCTGGTTGTGAAACGATGACATTGGAAGTGCGGGTATCCAATATACCAGCGATTCGTTTATATGAAATGTGTGGTTTTATCAAGAGTCATTGTTCGAAGCATCATTACCAAGATGGGGAAGATGCTTGGATCATGATCTGTGAATTATAGGAGGATGACGATGATCGTTTTAGGAATTGAATCGAGTTGTGATGAAACAGCGGTAGCAATCGTAAAAGATCGCAAAGACATTTTATCGAGTGTTGTAGCCTCACAAATCGATGTACATAAAGAATTTGGTGGAGTCGTACCCGAAGTAGCGAGTCGAATTCATGTCGAAAATATTTCGTATTTGATTGAAGATGCTTTAAAGAAAGCCAATTTGACGATGGATGATGTCGATGTGGTAGCGGTAACCAAAGGACCTGGTTTGATTGGTTGTTTACATGTCGGTGTACAAGCAGCCAAAACATTGGCGTTTGCGTTTCATAAACCGTTGGTGCCAGTGCATCATATTGCGGCCCATATCTATGCCAATGAATTGGTTACAGATGTACACTATCCGGTATTGGCATTGGTTGTATCGGGTGGTCATAGTCAATTGATCTATATGAAAGAAGAGGGTTCCTTTGAAATCTTAGGAACGACCCAAGATGATGCGATTGGGGAAGCGTTTGATAAAGTCGCACGTGTCATGAATTTGGGTTATCCAGGTGGACCAAAGATTGATAAGTTAGCAAAACAAGGAAAGAACGTCTATGCTTTGCCAAAACCAAAAACACAAGGTAAATATGATTTTAGTTTTTCGGGATTAAAGAGTGGCGTTCTGCAATTTACGAAGCGAATGGAACGCCAAGGAAAAACATATAGTGATGCGGATTTGGCTTGTTCCTTCCAAGAATGTGCGTTGAATGAGATCTTTGATAAGATTCGCTTGGTGTTGAATGATTATCCAGACATCAAACATTTTGTTGTTGGTGGTGGCGTTTCGGCCAATAGTCGTTTGCGTGAAAAAGTGGAAGAATTAAAAGGTGAATATCCAAATGTGACATTTACGGTACCACCAATGTTTGCGTGCACAGATAATGCGACCATGATTGCGGTTGCTGGAACGATTGCGTATGAACATGGTCGTCGAGCCGATGCTTCGTTGACAGCCGATGCCAACTGGGAGATCCAATAGTGCAAAAAGGAATTGTGAAAGGCAATGTCATTTTAGGCAAGGATGTCAGTGTTTGGTACAATGCGGTAATTCGTGGCGATAGTGATGCAATCGAAATTGCGGATGGAACCAATGTTCAAGATGGTTGTGTGATCCATGTGGACAAGGGTTTTCCCGTTCATATTGGACAACGCGTAACGATTGGACATGGCGCCATTCTTCATGGTTGTACGATTGAAGATGAAGTGTTGATTGGTATGGGAGCTATCGTTATGAATGGGGCTTCCATTGGGACGCATTCCATCATTGGTGCAGGTGCCTTAATTCCTGAAAATACCCAAATTCCTGCCAATAGTGTTGTTGTGGGCTGTCCCGGAAAGGTCATCAAACAAACCACGGACAAACAAATTGAAATGATCATTAAGAATGCAAAACAATATATAGAGGAAGCGAAAGAAGAGAATGATTGAAGCAGTAATATTTGACATGGATGGACTGATGTTTGATACCGAAGCAACTTTTTTAAAAGGATTCAAACAACTATGTCATGAACGAGGTGTTATGATAACCGACAAAGAAGTGCGCCAATTGATTGGTTGTGATTCACGCATTGTGCAAAAATTTGAAGATGCGTATCCAGGTATCATTGCGTGTATGGACCATTTCCAGAAAGTGCGTTTAGATATTTTTATGCGGATGTTTCCCAATCCGAAAGATGGTTGTAAACCGGGATTGAAAGCGTTGATTCGTTATTTGAATCAAAAGAAGATTCCGTATGCGATTGCTTCGAGTTCCATGCGAAAAGACATTGAGCGTTTGATTGCGTATGCGCATTGTGATATTCATCCACGAGAAATTGTTTCCAGTAAAGAAGCAGGCATTCCTTCCAAACCGGATCCGATGATCTTTAAAGAAGCGGCAAAGCGATTGGGCAAGGCACCCGAACAATGTCTTGTCTTAGAAGATTCAAAATTTGGCATCATGGCGGGTCGTCGAGCTGGTTGTCAAACGATTTTTATTCCGGATCGGATCGAGCAGGATCGGCAAATGTATCCATACATTCAGTTGCGTATGCATACGCTCCATGACGTTATAGATTATTTAGAAAAGAATATGCTAGAATAGTAGGCATAAGAAGGAGAAAAATTCATGCCAGATAAAATTATTGTTTTGGATTTTGGAAGTCAATATAATCAATTAATTGCCCGTCGTATTCGTGAATTTGGAGTGTATTCTGAATTGCATTCCAATGAAATGAAATTGGATGATATTCTTGCCTTGAAAGATGTAAAAGGAATCGTTTTTAGTGGAGGTCCGAATAGTGTCTATGAAGCGGATGCACCAAAATGTGATCCGGCCATTTTTACTAGTGGTTTACCCATTTTAGGTATTTGTTACGGGATGCAGATGATCCATTATGAAATGGGTGGAAAAGTGGAGTCTAGTGAAGAAAGACAATATGGTCGTACGGAAATTACGATCGATCATGAAAATGAACTCTTTGCCGGAATGCCAAAGAAACAAACCGTTTGGATGTCTCATGGTGATAAGGTCTCACAATTGGCACCTGGCTTTGAAGTATTGGCGACAAGTGATACTTGTCCGAATGCGGCAACGGCCAATGTGGAAAAGAAAATTTATACATTACAGTTTCATCCCGAAGTTCGCAATTCGGAATATGGAAATGATATCTTAAAGAACTTTGTATTTAAGATTTGTCAGGCCAAAAACAATTGGTCGATGAAAGATTTTATTGCGACGCAAACCAAAAAAATCCAAGAACAAGTTGGTTCGGATAAAGTTTTATTGGGCCTATCTGGTGGTGTGGATTCCAGTGTTGTGGCTGCCCTTTTACATCAGGCCATTGGTGATCAATTGATTTGTATGTTTATTGATCATGGCTTGTTACGTAAGGGAGAGGCTGAAAGTGTCGTTGAAACGTTTGGTAAGAATATGAATGTCAATTTGGTCAAAATTGATGCGAAAGATCGTTTTATATCCAAGTTGAAAGGTGTTACGGATCCAGAAAAGAAACGTAAGATCATTGGTAATGAATTTGTATATACATTTGATGATGAGGTCAAGAAGTTAGCGGCTGGTGAAGAAATCAAGTGGTTGGCACAAGGTACGTTGTATACCGATGTCATTGAATCGGGTACCAAGACGGCACAAACGATCAAATCCCATCATAATGTTGGTGGTTTGCCAAAGGATATGCAGTTCCAATTGATCGAGCCATTGAATACATTATTTAAAGATGAAGTACGTGCTCTAGGTGAAGAATTGGGTCTTCCAGAAGAAATGGTATGGCGTCAACCTTTCCCTGGTCCTGGTTTGGGAATTCGTATCTTAGGTGATGTGACGGATGAAAAGATCAAGATCGTTCAAGATAGTGATTATATCTTGCGTGAAGAAATTGCCAAGGCTGGATTAAATAAAGAAATCTGGCAATATTTCACCGCTCTGACCAATATGCGTAGTGTCGGTGTCATGGGAGATCAAAGGACCTATGATTATGCCGTTGTGATTCGGGCAGTGACTTCCATCGATGGAATGACGGCCGATTGGGCGAAGATTCCATTCGAAGTATTGGATCGTATTTCCAATCGTATTGTCAATGAAGTGGATCATGTCAATCGCGTTGTGTATGATATTACCTCAAAGCCTCCTGGAACCATTGAATTTGAATAAACACAGGATCCCTATAAGCCTTGTAGATTCAAGACTTATGGGGATTTTTTCATGCTTCTGGGTACAAATTTTCAGTCGGTAGGAATGGAGAAAAGCATATTTAATGTAGTGTTGGTAATACCGAATATAAGATGATCACAAGTCTTTTAATTTGATCATTTTTGTAATATTGATCATATTAAAAGACTTGTGATCAAGTGTAGCATATGATAAATTAAATATATCAAATATTTGAAAATGATTAAAATAGAGGCTTGAAATATGCATGATTTCTCCTTTCAGAATAAATGGACAAAACTGCTTACACCCCAAATTGTGAGTTATCTGACAACAATTCATGAGTACAAGGGAAGACAGGAACTTATCGCGACTAGGCATGCGGATATTCTGCAAAACCTAGTTGAAATTGCCAGAATTCAAAGCACGGAAAGTTCAAATAAAATCGAAGGTATTTACACCTCGGATGAGCGACTGAAAAAAATTGTCATGGATAAAACGACACCTCATTCCAGAGACGAATATGAAATTGCTGGATATCGGGATGTTCTGAATACGATCCATGAGAGCTATGAATACATTCCCATCAAGCCGGCTTTGTTACTGCAGCTTCATCGTGGCATGTACAAATTTGAAGAGACACGAATTGGTGGTAGATGGAAATCTACTGATAACATAATTGAGGAAATGGATGAAGATGGGAATCGAAAGGTGAGATTTCAGCCTGTTTCAGCATTTGAAACACCAGAGGCGTTGGAACAATTATGTCAGGCATATCAGGATATACTGGCAGATGTTCAGGTTGATCCGTTACTTATAATCCCGATGTTTATTCTTGATTTTTTGTGTATCCATCCATTTCTTGATGGAAACGGCAGAATGAGCAGGCTGCTTACACTGCTTTTGCTGTATAAAAATGGATATTTCGTTGGCAGGTATATCAGTATAGAGAAACTCATAGAGACAACAAAGGATCAATATTATGATGCACTGCAGGCAAGCTCGGCGGGGTGGCATGAAGGAAATAATGATTATATGCCATTCGTCGTATATATGCTTAGTGTCATAACAGCTGCTTATCGCGAGTTTATGGAACGCACGGAACTTGTGGAAGAACGGAAGGTTTCGAAACCAGACCGCATCGAAGAGATGATGCGTAAAAAATTAGGAACTTTTACGAAGACTGAGATACAAAAAGAATTTCCAAATATCGGTCAGGCAACGATACAGCGAACTCTATCCAAGCTTCAAAAGGAAAATAAGATTATTAAAATTGGCGGTGGCCGTTATACGAAGTACCGCTGGAACTGGGATAAAGAGGAGTGATTCTTGGAGGATGTCATGATTACAGGAGAACTGAAAAATAAAATCGATGCTTTATGGGAGATCTTCTGGACGGGAGGACTTACCAATCCGCTGGATGTCATTGAACAGATGACTTACCTTATGTTCATTCACGATCTGGATGACAGTGATAATCTGCATGCCAGAGAAAGTGCCATGTTGGGCCTTTCCTATGAAAGCATATTTGCAGGGGAAGTTAAGGTTGGAGACCATATGGTTGATGGATCGCAGCTTAAGTGGTCAGTTTTCCATGATTTCCCAGCACAGAAAATGTATTCTGTTATGCAGGAAATGGTCTTTCCGTTTATCAAAAATCTGCACGGAAATAAAGAGAGCGCCTATGCAAAATACATGCAGGATGCGATTTTCAAGATTCCGACACCTTTGATGCTTTCCAAGATCGTCGATGCGATGGATGAACTTTATAAGCAGATGAGCGGACTGAAAGATACAGATGCACGCGGAGATATTTATGAATATCTCCTATCCAAACTGGCAAATTCCGGTGTAAACGGACAGTTTAGGACCCCAAGGCACATTATCAAGATGATGGTTGAACTGATGCAGCCGGGACCGGATGAAGTCGTATGTGACCCCGCCTGTGGCACATCAGGTTTTTTGGTGGCTGTAGGGGAATATGAGAAGGAACATCATCGAGAAGAGATTTTCTTTGACCGAGTGAAAAAAGATCACTACATGAATCATATGTTTCATGGATATGACATGGATAGGACGATGCTCCGTATCGGTGCTATGAACATGATGACGCATGGGATTGATAATCCTTATATAGAATATCGTGACAGTCTGTCAGATCAGAACCCGGATCGGAATAAGTATACCTTGATTCTGGCCAATCCGCCGTTTAAGGGAAGCCTTGATTATGACATTGTTTCGACAGACCTTCTCAAGCTTTGCAAGACAAAGAAGACAGAATTACTCTTTGTGGATCTATTCATCCAGATGATGAAAGTGGGCGGTCGGTGTGCCTGCATCGTCCCGGATGGTGTGCTTTTTGGATCATCAAAAGCTCATAAGGCAATCCGCAAAGAGTTGGTCGAGAATCAAAGGCTAGAGGCTGTGATCTCCATGCCTTCAGGTGTATTTAAGCCATATGCAGGGGTATCTACCGGAATTCTGATATTCACAAAAACAAATCACGGCGGTACCGATAATGTCTGGTTCTATGACATGAAGGCAGATGGTTTTAGCTTGGATGACAAGAGAACGCCAATCGAAGAAAATGATATTCCGGATATCATGGAACGCTTCAGACATCGAGATCAGGAGATGAACCGTGAGCGTACGGAGCAGTCCTTTATGGTGCCGAAACAGGAGATCATAGATAAAGGATATGATTTGTCTATCAACAAGTACAAGAAAGTTGAATATAAACCGGTAGAATATCCGCCTACAAGCGAGATTTTGGCCAGTATCCGTAGCTTGGAAACTGAAATTACAAACGATCTGAAAGATCTAGAGAAGATGCTCGCTGATGAGACAAATTGATATTTGTGGGGGATGACGATGGAAAACATACTTTTAGAGGAATGTTGTGATATTTTGGATTCACGGCGAATTCCAATCACAGCATCTAAGAGAAAAAAGGGACCATATCCTTATTACGGGGCGAATGGTGTCCAGGATTATGTTGCCGATTATATATTTGATGATGAGCTTGTACTTTTGGCTGAGGATGGCGGAAACTTTGGATCAAAAGACAGACCGATTGCTTACCGTGTGTCAGGAAAATGCTGGGTAAACAACCATGCCCATGTCTTGAAGCCAAAATCGGGACTGGATGTGGACTACCTATGTTATTCATTGATGTTTTATGACACAAATGGTCTTGTAAATGGCGCAACAAGACAAAAGCTCACACAAGCAATGATGAGAAAAATGCTAATTCCGAAAAGGCATATAAATGAACAGCAAACAATTGTACGGAATCTTAACAAAATATGCCAGGTTAAGTGGTTAAGAGAGCAAGAACTTGAGCGCCTGGATACCCTCATCAAAGCCCGATTTGTCGAGCTTTTTGGGGATCCATCCTTGAATACAAAGGGGTACCCGGTAAAGAGCCTACCAGAGATTGCAGAATTTTGGAACGGTTTGACCTATAAACCAGAAGATGTAGCTAACAAGGGCACTATTGTACTTAGATCAAGTAATATCCAAAATGCACAATTGGATTTTGCAGATACTGTTAGGGTTATATGCAAGATAGGCGAAAAGAAATATGTTCAAGACAATGATATTTTAATGTGTTCAAGAAATGGCAGTGCAAGGCTGGTCGGAAAGGTTGCACTCATAAAAAATATAGAAGAACCGATGAGTTTTGGGGCATTTATGATGATAATAAGAAGTCATTATTATCCATATCTTATGACATATTTTCAGTTACCAGCATTTAGAGCGCAGATTAAAACAGGAGCAACGACGACAATAAATCAGATAACAGGTAGAATGCTTAACAATGTTAAGGTACCAGTTCCGAAAGAACCAGAACTTGAGAGCTTTATATCTTTTATGGAACAAGTCGACAAATCAAAAGTTGCCGTTCAGGCAGCATTAGATAAAACACAACTGTTATTCGACAGTTTGATGCAACAATATTTTGGGTAATCTATGTGGCTGTAGGCTGGTGAAGGATGATGGTATACAACAAAAAGGAGTATATCATCATGGAAGAAAAACTGGTAAAGATTTTAAATGAAATGGCGGAGTACCTGAGCGTTCCCCAAATGAAAAAATTGCAGGAGGTGCTATTAGAAAACTTAACTGAAGAGACTATCCAGAAAGAGAACATAGAAAACAGTGAATATTTGAAGTTTTTTTTAGATGCAAAACGGATCGAGGGGTGTTCAGAACGAACGCTGCAGTATTACAAAGTCACGGTTGATCACATGCTGGAGAAGATCAGCACACCTATCCGCAAAATAACTACGGATGAGATTCGAACCTACCTGGTGGAGTATCAGCAACGTGGCGGATGCAGCAAAGTAACAATCGACAATATCAGGCGTAACATATCCAGCTTCTTTTCATGGCTGGAGGAAGAAGATTATATCCTGAAAAGTCCAATGCGCCGTATTCATAAGATTAAAACAAAAACCGTGGTGAAAGAGGTAATCTCGGATGAAAGCATGGAGAAAATGCGGGATGCATGTGAGGAAGTAAGAGATCTTGCCATTATCGATCTTCTCTATTCTACGGGAATCCGTGTAGGAGAACTGGTTCGTTTGAATATCGCGGATGTAAATATGGAGCAGAGAGAGTGTGTTGTATTCGGAAAAGGAGATAAAGAACGCCGAGTTTATTTTGATGCAAAAGCAAAGATCCATCTGATGGAATATCTTGCATCAAGAACGGATGATAATCCAGCTCTGTTTGTATCCTTGGATGGTAGGCATAAGCGGCTTAAAATTAGCGGAGTGGAGATCAGGTTAAGGCAATTGGGAAGGAAACTCTCCCTGGATCGAATTCATCCACATAAGTTCAGACGAACTATGGCAACCAGAGCCATAGACAAAGGCATGCCCATAGAGCAGGTACAGAAGCTTCTGGGACATTCTCAAATCGATACTACGATGCAATATGCGATCGTGAATCAGAATAACGTCAAGAACTCACATCAGAGATACATAGCCTAAAAGGCAAATTGATATTTGTGGGGGATGACGATGGAAAACATACTTTTAGAGGAATGTTGTGATATTTTGGATTCACGGCGAATTCCAATCACAGCATCTAAGAGAAAAAAGGGACCATATCCTTATTACGGGGCGAATGGTGTCCAGGATTATGTTGCCGATTATATATTTGATGATGAGCTTGTACTTTTGGCTGAGGATGGCGGAAACTTTGGATCAAAAGACAGACCGATTGCTTACCGTGTGTCAGGAAAATGCTGGGTAAACAACCATGCCCATGTCTTGAAGCCAAAATCGGGACTGGATGTGGACTACCTATGTTATTCATTGATGTTTTATGACACAAATGGTCTTGTAAATGGCGCAACAAGACAAAAGCTCACACAAGCAATGATGAGAAAAATGCTAATTCCGAAAAGGCATATAAATGAACAGCAAACAATTGTACGGAATCTTAACAAAATATGCCAGGTTAAGTGGTTAAGAGAGCAAGAACTTGAGCGCCTGGATACCCTCATCAAAGCCCGATTTGTCGAGATGTTTGGAGAGCCTATTGCAAATCCTATGGGTTGGACTGTTAAACGACTAAAAGATGTATCGGTGTTGATTACGAATGGAAACACACCAAAAGGTGGTAGTAAAAACTACGTTGAGAGCGGAATAACATTTCTGCGCAGTCAAAATGTATGGAGAAACCGAATAGAGTTGGATGATGTTGCTTTTATAGACGCAGAAACACATGAAAGTATGAAAAAGAGTAGCCTTCACCATGATGATATTCTGATTACAAAAACAGGACGAATAAATACAGAGAATAGTAGTCTGGGCCGAGCAGCGTTATTCAAAGGAGCGGATGATTCAGCAAATATTAATGGGCATGTATATCTTGTTCGGTTAGATGGCTCTATAGTTCCTGAATTTGTGGTCACTATTCTAACTGGGGAAGCGTATAGGAAATATATCCGAAAAGTGTGCGTTGGTGGAATTGATAAACGGCAGATTAATGTGGATCAGGTAGAAGATTTCCCAATTATCATTCCACCGTATGAACGGCAAAAGATGTTCGCGGCTTTCGCCGCTCAAGTCGACAAATCAAAAGTTGCCGCTCAAATTCATTGGATGAAACACGGCTGTTATTTGACAGCTTAATGTAAAAACATTACGGATGAAATCAATAACTGATAAGAATAAGTGCCGGAGAAAGGAGATGGTGTAAATGACAAACTTTGATTATCTTAATTCAGAATCGCAATTCCATACATTTGCACCAGTGGCAATATCTGCGGAGAAGATTGCAGCACTTGATCCGTCTGCCAGCATTATCAATTGTCGTCGGGCAATGGAATTTGCTGTTAAATGGATGTATTCCGTGGATAAGGCTCTTGTGATGCCATATCAGGATAATCTGGTTACACTCCTTCATACAGAAGAATTTAAAGACCTGATGGATGACAGTCTATGGCGGCGTCTTGATTTTATCCGTCGAATGGGAAATCAGGTGGCTCATACTGGAAAGCCGGCGACACTGGATCAGGCCAAATTATGCCTGAAGGATTTGTTTCTTTTCATGGATTTTGTCTCCTATTGCTATGCAGAAAATTATCAGGAACGTAAGTATAATGAATTGCTGTTGGAACAGCCTGTGCAGATCCCAGAAGCTGTAAGGGATTCTAAGGGTGAATCAGATGCAACTGAAGTTGACCTGAGAGCGCTGATTGAAGAAAACAAGGCAATGAAAGAGGAGCTAACAAAGCGTCGGGAAGAGCAGGCTCCGGTTTATGTCACAAAGCCGCTTGATCTCTCTGAATTCAAAACCAGAAAGATTTATATCGACTGCATGCTTGTGGATGCTGGTTGGACAGAAGGAAAAGACTGGCTTAATGAAGTTGAACTTGATGGGATGCCGAATGTTTCCGACAAGGGGTATGCAGACTATGTGCTCTATGATAATGCACATCGTCCGCTTGCGGTCATTGAAGCAAAGCGTACGTGCGTAGATGTGTCCAAAGGACGTCAGCAGGCAAAACTATATGCCGATATTCTGGAGAAGCAGTATCACAGGCGACCGGTTGTATTCCTGACGAACGGCTTTAATACAAGAATTGTCGATGGACAGTATCCGGAGCGACAGTGTGCCACTATCTGGTCAAAACGTGATCTTGAGAAATGGTTTAATCTTTGGTCCATGCGGACAAGTCTCCGAAATGTAGTTGTCGATAAGCAGATCGCGGGACGGTACTATCAGGAAGCGGCTATCAAAGCAGTCTGCGACAGCCTTGATAACAAGAACCGCCGGAAAGCACTGCTTGTCATGGCGACCGGTTCGGGTAAGACAAGAACTGTCATAGCACTGTGTAAAGTGTTGATGAATGCCGGATGGATCCGCAACATTCTCTTTCTTGCAGACAGAACGTCACTTGTCGTGCAGGCGAAACGAAATTTCGTAAATCTTTTGCCGGATCTTTCCTGCAGCAATATTACGGAAGAAAAGAATAATTACGATGCACACTGTATCTTTTCCACCTATCAGACCATGATCAATCTGATTGATGAAGCAAAGGATGAAGAAGGTAAAATATTCTCCTGTGGCCATTTTGATCTAGTGATCTGTGATGAGGCACACCGTTCCATCTACAATAAATACAGAGACATCTTCAATTACTTCGATGCACCGCTTGTTGGTCTGACGGCAACACCGAAAGATGAGATCGATAAGAATACCTATGAAGTCTTTGACCTTGAAAATGGTGTACCGACTTATGGATATGAGCTTGCACAGGCAGTAAAGGATGGATATCTAGTTGATTTTCAGTCTGTTGAGACAACACTTAAATTTATTGATCAGGGCATTGTTTACGATGAATTATCTGATGAAGAAAAAGAAGAATACGAGGAAGATTTTATTGATAAAGATGGAAATCTTCCGGATTCTATTGGCTCTTCTGCATTAAATACATGGATCTTTAATGAGGATACAATCCGGAAAGTCCTGCAGACTGTCATGACACAAGGCTTGAAGATTGATTACGGTGAAAAAATCGGTAAGACGATTATCTTTGCCAAAAATCACGCTCATGCAGAAAAGATCCTGGAAGTGTTCCATAAGGAATACCCGCATCTGTTGGATGATTTTGCCAAAGTAATTGATAATCGGATCAATTATGCACAGAGCGCAATTGATGAGTTCAGCGATCCGCGGAAATTGCCACAAATTGCCATTTCGGTTGATATGCTGGATACAGGTATTGATGTCCCTGAGATCCTGAACCTTGTATTCTTCAAAAAGGTAATGAGCAAGGCAAAGTTTTGGCAGATGATCGGACGTGGGACAAGACTCTGTCCAGGACTTATGGATGGCAAAGATAAAGATAAGTTCTATATCTTTGATTTTTGCGGGAACTTTGAATTCTTCCGGATGAACAAGGGCAAGCCTTCCGCTAATCAAATCGCGTTGCAGGGTGCGGTCTTTAACCTGGAATTTCAAATTGCCTACAAGCTACAGACATTGGAAAATCAGACGAAGAGATTAAAAACATATCGGAATAAGCTTGTTGAGGTAATGTGCAGTAAGGTATCGGAATTAAACCGGGAGAATTTTGCAGTTCGGCAGCATATCAAGTATGTAGATCTTTACTCCAAACCTGAGGGGTATCAATCGTTATCTTATGAAGATACGCTGATTATCCAGAATGAGCTTGCTCCGTTGATTCTGCCAGATTCTGACCCAGCAAGCAGCGTCCGTTTCGATGCGCTAATGTTCGGAATAGAACTGGCATATCTTTCAGGAGAAAAGTATGCAAGAGCCCGTAAAGATCTCCTGAAACACGTTAGAGCGCTGGCTGATATTGCCAACATTCCAGCTATTCAGGGTAAGTCTGAGTTGATTCGACAGATTCTCCATACGGATTATCTGGAGAATGCCAGTATTGATGAGTTTGAAAAGATACGGCAGGAACTGCGTGGTCTGATGGTTTACATACACACGCCATCTGTACGATATGATACGAATTTTACCGATGATATTTTGAATATGGAAGTCCATGAATCTGAATTGGATTATGGGGAACTTGCCAATTATAAGGCAAAGGCGGAATACTATGTCCGAACTCATCAAGATATGATCACGATTGCGAAGCTGAAAACCAATAAGCCATTAACGGCAGACGATGTCGAGATTCTGGAAGAAGTGCTTTGGAGTGAGGTTGGCACCAAAGAAGAATATGAACAGGAATATGGCGATAAACCTCTTGGTGAATTTGTTCGCAGCATCGTCGGTCTTGATATGAATGCGGCAAAGGAGGCATTCTCAGCATACCTAAATAACGTCAATCTTGACAGTCGTCAGATTTATTTCGTCAATCAGATCGTAGAGTATATTGTTCACAATGGAATGATGAAAGACCTCTCCGTTCTACAGGAAGCACCATTTACAGATCGCGGAAGCATTGTTGAAATCTTCCCGGACCTGAATGTGTGGATGGGGATTCGGAAAGTAATTGATCAGATTAATGTAAATGCAGCATAACTATACTAGGGGAATATGTAAGAATTTCTTGTCCAATGCTGATCTCATGTATCAGGGTAAGATATATAATACCTTGCTAATACAATGAAAAGAAAGCAATATTAGAGAGAAGGACAGAGGTTCATTGGAATTTATCTAAGGAGCTAGAATGGAAAATAAGGAAGAATTAAATAATTTAGGAATAAGTTATTTATCAGAAATCGAGAAAGAGAAAAGGACATTAAGTAATTATCCAATTATTGATACTGGAAAAACACCAAAAGAGAATTTAAACGTGAATTGCTTACCATTATTATCGGAGGACGATCAAAATTCCGATTTATCGCTGATGTATGGATCATTATTGTTAACTTTAGATAGTACAAATGAATTGATTGTTGATTATTGCGATACATGGAAATTAATAGCCAGAGAAAACAGCATGGTTATGATTTATAATACGTATTATTATAGAAAAGAATTTACGATAGGAGCATATATTATTGCAGACATAAGATATTTTATAGATATGATTATCTCACTTACGTGGTATTTAAAAAATTCCAGAAAGTGTAAATTGGCTGTTTCAAGTATAGGCGAGTATGTAAATAAGAAGGATCGTAAATTTGATGATTATGATCAATTTATTCCATTCATGAAAAAAACAAATGATATATCGAATGCATATAAACATTCTGTACCCAATACTATAAGAAATCTTATTGGTAAGAATGAACCTTGTATTTTTGCAAAGTATTCGAAAAAAAATAAAGATATATTTCATCCAGTATTAATTGAGATTGCCCTATCAGAATATATCAATCAATTTCAGGAATTTTTTGATTATTCAAAATGTAAGATATCAGAATTATCAATTGGAACAACAGAATAGAACAAATCAGTTGTGGTATCCGTTGTCCTATCGTATTTTAATTGTTTAAATTTGAGAATGCCGATAGGGTTAATAACTGATGATTGATCAATTGACTGACGAATAACCTTACTGGTTGCAATCGTTGGGTACAACTTGGGTATATCAGCTTTGAAATTAAGTGGGCAAGATAGAAAAGAGGATGTTAAAACATTTTGAAAGCGAATATTGTTCATAGTAAAATGAATATTCGCTCATGTTTTTGTTGGATATGTAATAAAATACGATCATAATTTTTGATGAGATACAAGCTTTACCTGATATTACGACCACATTGAAGTTCTTTTGTCTGGACGGGCGTTTTGATGTGATTTGTAGCGGATCTTTATTAGGAATACATTATCGACAAATTGAAAGCAACAGTGTTGGATATAAATTCGATATGAATATGTTTTCTTTAGATTTTGAAGAGTTTCTATGGGCAAAGGGATATGGCGATGAAATAGTTCAAGATTTATTAAATCATGTAGCTGGAAAAATCGTTTAGTGAACTAGAAATGTCTTTATATTCAAATTTGTTCATGGACTTTTGTGTGTTGGGAGGAATGCCAGAAGTGGTTCAAAACTATATTGAAAAGGGAACATTTGAAGGATCGTTACAGACACAGCGACAACTGATAGAAGACTACAAAGAGGATATTCGAAAATATGCCTATGGACTTGATCAAGGTCGTATACTGAACGTTTATAATCATATTCCTGTACAACTTTCCAAAGAGAATAAAAAGTTTCAGATTTCAAAAGTTTCTCATGGTACACGATTTAAAGATTATGTAGGATGTGTTGAATGGCTTAAATTATATTTTTCAGATGTTGGTTTATTCGTCGCATCGCTTGATGATGAATCACAAGAAGATTTATGGGTGAATAGGAATTTTGGCGTTTATAAAGGGGCTCTTTATGAAAATATTCTTGCAGAAGCATTCTACAAAAGCGGTTTACCTTTGTATTACTATAAAAAAGAAAACTCCACATTGGAAGAAGATTTCTTTGTACGAACGATGCATGATTTGATTAGGGTAGAAGTTAAGGCAAAAAAAGGAACATCTAAATCTTTACAGACTTTGATTCAAAGTGACCGATATTCAGATAGTAATAGGGGAATCAAAATTACATCTCAAAATATCGGATATAGCAATTCGATTATGACGATTCCTTATTTTTGTGCATTCTTATTAAAACGGTTTTTAAAGACATGGAATGAGTGAAAAAGATAAAGGACCAGATGGATGAAAACTGGTTCTTTTTTGGTTGATGTATAAAATTTATAAGAAGGTAACGAACCATTGGATTGACAGGGTCTTGTTTGCATGTTAATTAAAAATTAATAAATAAATCAATTTTAATGAATAGAGGAAAGCAAGATGAGACCGGTAGTTAATCATTTCGTTTTAGGAATTCTTTTTGCATCAATCATAGTCCTTTTTGATTTATGGGCAAGAAATAGGATGGATAAAAAGAAAAGATTTATCATTAAATGTTTGCTTGCTGGAATCTTTGGAACTGTGATCATTCTTTCAACGATGCGAATGAATCCACCGGTTTATGCCACCATTAAAGAGGATACCATCGTATTTCAGCCGGATGAGCGTATCAAATTTTCAAAGATTGAAAGCATAAAATATTTTGAAGATACCAAAATAGAACTGGTATCGAATGGCTTTCGATGGGGCAGCGATGATTATTTTTCTGGAGATGCCAATATTCGTTTTTTGAATACCAATGGAACGGAAAAGGAATCTGTATATAAGTGTAAGGCTTATTTGCATAGTCGTTCCAATGATTACATTCTGATCGAACTCAAAAATTCAACACGATCGTATGTGTTTAATTTTGATGACGAGAAGGAAACAAAAAAGTTTTATGATCGAATGGATTCGTTTTATAAAAGTTCAGAATAAGAAAAGGAAAGCCTATTATGATTTGTTTGGAGATTAAATGTAATAAAAATATTGACAACAAATATCATTGGATGATATAGTGCATCTGCAACATGAAATACAAGTTATTACAATTAGACGAATATAATGGTGTTTTCGATGGGAAAGGAGTGTTGTTCATGTATTATTTTGATACGGATCGAATGATGAGCGAGGGATTAAAAGTTAGTTTTGATCATAAGATTGAAATATTAAAGGAACAACTAGAATGTGCAGATGCGATCGTGATTGGTGCAGGAAGCGGGCTTTCTACTTCTGCTGGATATACCTATGCAGGCCAACGATTCCATCAATATTTTGATGATTTTTATAAGACGTATGGCATTTCCGATATGTATTCGGGAGGTTTTTATCCTTTCGATCATCTCGAATTATTTTGGGGATTTTGGTGTCGTCAAATCTGGGTGAATCGCTATGCCCCTATTCCTTCCAATTTGTATCAAAAACTCTATGCGATCGTAAAAGAGAAAGAGTATTTTGTTTTGACAACGAATGTAGATCATTGTTTTCAAAGAAGCGGTTTTGATAAACAACGACTGTATTATACACAAGGTGATTATGGATTGTTTCAAAGCAGTCATCCACAAAATGCATCGCTTCATAAGACGTATGATAATTATGAGAGCATCCGTCAAATGATCGAAGCGCAGGGATTTACGATCGGTCCAAAAGGAGAGTTGATTTCACCAACAAACAAAGAAGTGAGCATGTACATTCCGACTGAATTGATACCTGTGTGTGAAGATGATGGCCAGTGGATGACGACCAATTTACGCATCGACAATTCCTTTGTGGAAGATGAAGGATGGCATCAAGCATCGAATCGATATCACGCCTTTTTAACGAAACATGAGGGAGCCCATATTCTCTATTTGGAGTTGGGTGTAGGAATGAATACCCCGGTTATTATCAAGTATCCCTTCTGGCAGTATACAAAGGAGAATCCGCATGCTTTCTATGCCTGCCTCAACAAAGGGGAGGCCTATTGTCCACAGGAGATAGCAAACCGGTCCATATGTATTGATGGGGATATCGGAGCAGTATTGCAGAAGCTTACGACTTAGCCGTTTTGGAAGACACAGTAGACAATTCATAGTATCGATTGAAAAGTAAACATTATTTGAAAGGAGGATGGATTTGACCAATTTTGAAAAGATAGAAGCACTTCACTATTTGATTCAATGCTTGATTGAAGAAATGCCACAATATGGAGGATATACACTTCCAACCGATCTACAGCCGGCATTTGATTTATATCGTGCCCTATGTAATGTTCGTATGCCGGCCACTCATACATTGCCCGATCGTTTCTATAAGGAACAAGCAGAAGTATTGAAAAGTATGACTGAAGAGAAAGGAATCACGGAAGTATCGAATCTTTTGCCTACGCCATTGGATCCACGCTTGATTCTTTGGCAAGGGGATATCACTACCCTTCGTATAGATGCCATCGTAAATGCAGCCAATGCACAAATGCTAGGTTGTTTTTCTCCACTTCATGGTTGTATTGATAATATCATTCATACGATGGCTGGTGTGGAACTACGTGAGAAGTGTTATCAGATCATGGAAGCACAAGGACAGGAAGAACCAACGGGTCAGGCCAAGATCACACCGGGATATAACTTACCCGCAAAATATGTGATCCATACAGTCGGTCCTATTGTATCCAATAGACTAACAAAGAAGGATAAAAAACTTCTTAGCTCGTGCTATTGGAATAGTCTGGACCTTGCAGCAGAGCATGGCTGTGAAAATATCGCTTTCTGTTGCATTTCGACTGGTGTGTTCATGTTTCCGCAAGACAAAGCAGCAAAGATTGCGGTAAAGACGGTAAAAGAATGGTTGGATGCACATCCAGAAACAACCATACATCAAGTTGTATTTAATGTATTCAAAGATCGTGATAAAGAAATATACAGTCAATTGTTGTTATGAGAAATTCATGTAAATAGTAATTGAAAACTGATCAATTATTGAATAAATTGCTATTCATAATAGATCAGTTTTTTTATTGTTTTATTCCTACAAAGAAGGAGAACGGACAATGATCTTGACGAGCTTCAAAAGGACAAAAAATAGGATTACAAACCGATTTTTTGCATATGTTGTTGACAAACCGTATCATAAAAATATCGAATCTATCTAAAAGAATTTCAAAGTGACCGATTGATGATAGAGGAAAGGGTGAAAATATGAAAGTGTATGTGAAATGCAAGGTCAATCCCAATTCTGGTTTATGGATTGGACATAGTGAAAACTTTACAAAAGCCATCTATGGATTTAGTGAGTTAGGTGCTGAAATTGTACCTTATCGAAGTCTAGATGATATATATGATACGATCACAAAAGAAGATATCGTGATTGATTATATTGCGCAATGCGAAACGGTATTTCATAAATTTGGATATGATCATATGCATGTAGATGACTATCCAGCTTGTCTACAACCATATTTAGGAAGACGAATCTGGAAAGATACGATCAATGCAATCGCAACCGATCCTGAAAAATGGTCAGCAGGCTGGTTTGTAAAACCAATAAGATCCAAGGCTTTTACGGGAAAAGTCATTCATTCGATCCAAGATCTGGTTGGGTGTGGAAACTATAGCGAAGACTATGATGTATTATGTAGTGAAGCCATGGATATTCGGCGAGAATGGCGATGTTTTATTTACTATGATGAGATTTACGATATTCGACCATATAAAGGCGATTATCATTACACATACGATCCCACTGTTTTGGATCAAATGATGGATGCTTTTCGAAATTGGAAGCAACGCCCTATGGCTTGTGCCATGGATGTTGGAGTCACAAAAGACCATCAAACCATCCTTATTGAGTGTAACGATGCATATGCGCTTGGCTCCTATGGCTTGGTTGATTTTCGCTATGCCAAAATGATATCGGCACGATGGGCACAAATCTTAGAGCGAGAAGATATATTTGATTTTCGCGCCAATGGGAAAGAAAGATAAGAGAGACGAGATCTCTTATCTTTTTGTTATGTTTGAAATTTGATGGGCAATACCACGTAATACATGTCCATCAATGGTTGCTTTTTTAAGAAAATCATCAATGGAACAATACCAATTGTCTTGAAAAGAAATGACGGTATGATGGTCTTTTTGTTGTGCATGGACTTCATAAGGAGCACCTGCATACGTAAATGAAACGGCGCTATCTTTTTTTAGTAACCATATTAAATCATAGATATCAAGAATTTCCTGACCAGTATGTGGAAGCATATCTATGATTTGGTGCATCAATAAAAGGTCATCTGGATTTTTTGATTGTTGTAACCGCCTTGGTAAAAAGGCTCGTGCTTCTTGAAGTAGTTCTTCACATATCGTTTTGATGGAGGGGTCCTTTGTTTCTGAAAATATGGAAGCAATCAGTAATTTGGCTTCAGGAACAGGTGCAAACCAACTGCTTTGTCTGTGGACCACTGTTTCGGTCAACTGAAAAACGGATTCTGTATACCTTGTGTCAGTGCTTGGCGAATCATTGAACTGATAGATACAAGCAAGTTTCAACCATTGGGCTTGCAAATTCGATTCAAATTCAGCTGCTTGATTGGCATATTGATAGGCTTTTTGATAATTTGGCATTCCATCATGGCCATAATAATAAAATTTGCCAAGACAAGTTTGAGCTAAATTTTTGGACAAATCATCATATTGATCAATTAAAATCTCATAATATTTTTTTGCTTGAGGATAATATTCATTGTCGTAATAAAAGGAGGCTAAGTTGAATAATACGATATCACGATCCGGGGTATCGCGATCGGCATATATATAAAATTCGGATGCTTCAATAAAAGCATCTTTTTCAAATTGTGTAGGGTTGTCTTTTGCGTTATATTCTTTGAATATTTTCCATGCTTGTTCTGTATTCATGTTGGGTGCCTCTAAAAATCGATAAGCGAAATGGCGATTTGAATGTATGTGAAAGTATGTTTTTGACTGATTTTTATGATTGTAGCTGATAGTAGCTTGCCGGCATCCATCAATCGAGAAAACACTACATTATCTTTTTCGGGAATATATCCAAGTTTTTTTCCATCACAAGTTAAAACGAGTATTGCATTTTCATCAAAACGATTTTGTTCCCGTTGTAAATGTAAGGTATCACCGATTTTGATTTGTTGAAAAACACTTGGCTCAGTGATATGCGATGTACCGGCAATATAGGTATCAAATAAGTGAATTTCACGAGTTAATGGCTTTATGATCTCATCTAAAGAATTTTCGCTCGCTATTGTTGCTAATTGTTGATTTAACTTGCTTAGTTCGTTTGCCATGGTTCTTTTACCTTGTTATTTGTTATTATTTTTTCAAACACTTTCTGTAATTCTTCTTTGTATTGGGAATAAATTTTTATTTCTTCTTTTAATTCATTCACTTTTTCTTCTTTTAAATCATCATTCTCAAGGATCGTATGATATTGATAGGGATCACTTGAAATAATTGTTGGGATCTCATCTTGTAAAGCGTGAATTTTTTCTTGAATATTTGGCACTTCGAGGGAAAGAGAGGAATGATCCATTTCGATTTGATGCATGAGGAATTCTAGCTCTTCTAACCTAGATAAATCATTGGCATGATAGGCATCCACGATTTGTGACCATAACTCTTTGTATCGTAGATCATTGACAAATTCTGGATGCAAATCTGGATGGACTTGTTTCGCAAGTTGGCGATATTTCTGTTTTACAGCTAAGACGGTGGCCTCGCTAGATACTTTGCACTGCATAGCCATGGAAGTTTTTTCATACATTTCATGCAACTGTTTTTGATAAGCTTGCATCACTTGTTTTGTATATTGGTCTACTTCATCCATGGAAAGTTCTTTTCCTTGATTTAGAGCGGCTTGATAGAATGCAATCTGCTTTTTGAGTCGGATACATGCTATTTTTGCTGCAAAGGCTTCGTTGATTAAAAGCCCAAACGTTCGAATGTAGGCCAATTGTATCGAAGCCGCATCCTTACGAAGCGCATCGCGTTCAAACAATAGCTTTTCATATTGATCGTTTAGAGAATCTTGTATAGAAATGATGGACATAAAAATCTCCTTGTATAAATAGTATAGCAAGGAAATAAACGAAAGCATAAGATAGCTCAAGTTTTGAAGAAAAAAGCTAGAAATCGTGTAGCTGACATTATCACTGTGTAGTGATTTGTTAGTCATTTTCCTATCTTGTATTTGGATATCGTAACAAGAAATGGGACAGGAGACATCAAAACCCATCTGCATGCTTTAGAAAATGCCTGCCAAATCGCGCATGCATTGCATTGTTTAACCATTCGCATATTTCCTTTCCGTTGGCCCGATAATCGAAAAGGTCCTTTTGGGACCAAGGAAGATATGGATCGAATCATTCCGAATATCAAAAGAGCTATAGAAATTGCGAAATCTTATCAAGTCACGCTGGTGTTAGAAAACTGTCCATATTCTCACTTGCCTAAAGGGGAAATGACGCTACAAGTTGTACGAGCCCTTCAAAGTTCCTATCTCAAACTACTATGGGATCCAGCCAATTCCTATCGCGCTATCCCAGCCAATGTGCCAAAGGAATATATGCATTGGAATCTAAAGGAAGAATTAGAACATATGGCTCCTTATATAGGACATATACATATCAAGGATTATCGCTATGATGCGTCTAGCCCCAAACCATTTCTGCATGTTCCTGTTGGCAAGGGAGATATTCCTTATTCTGATTTATTAACGAGTTTGTGTGAAAATGGATATACAGGCAGCTTATCTTTAGAACCGGAAGTAGATGGGAAAGGAAGCATAGAATGTATGCGTGTATTAAAAAAGATGGTCAACAATGTATCCTAGCCAAGTAAGAATATCGTTTAGGACGATGTTCTTTTTCTTTGTGTTGGTCTTAAGCAACGAGAGATGATATGAAAAGTTTGATGACAGATTTTCTGGTTTCTTTTTACGAGTTATAGAATCATTTTGTATGCAAAGGAAACAAAAGACATATTTTTCAGGTGGTATATGGAAATTGTTTTAAATGTACCCATTCCATGTTTACAAATAAACAATTTTGACATATTAGGATTTGGACTTTTTGCTTTATCTATTTTACATCGCAATCAAAAGAATCAATGGTTTTCCTTTTGATTGCGAGTGGTTTTGCCCATCTTTGTAAATGGGATGGATCGTACGTAATGGGTATTTTTATTTGTTTTGTGATACAGCAATAAATCTGTAGATGTTTCTGTATGTATAATACGTGGTAGAAAGATGAAATATTTTCTGTTTGTTTTATCCGTGTCATTTTGTTTGCTTTCAGAATTATCTAGGATGCAGGTTATTCGAAGCTTTTTTTTATGGCTTGTTTGTTGCATTTATTGAGAATGCGCGTATAATCACAGATAGATTTGAACAAATCATATTTGATAAAATATAAATAGGAGGAAACGTATGCGACTTGCATGGAAAGAATTGAAATATAATTGGCGAAGATATGCATTGATCAGTATCATCGTTTTATTGATGATGTTTATGGTCTTATCTCTTTCGGGTTTGGTCAATGGCTTAGGAAGAGCCGTATCTTCGAGTGTTGAAAGCTTGGATGCTCAATCCTTTGTATTGAGTGATGACTCTGAAAAATTATTGACCGTATCCAATCTTTCTGACCGTCAATACCAAGAAATAACGAAACAAACCAAAGGAAAGACTACATCACTGGATGTTTTGCGAACCTATATTCAAACAGCAAATAGTGATGAAAAGAAGGATGCTGTCTATTTTGCCATTGATCCCCATAGTTTCTTATCCCCATCCAATCAACTAGCCAAAAGTAAAGCTGAAAATCCAGTTGTATTGGATGATGCATTTCAAGAAGATGGCATTCAAGTAGGGGATCACATCAAAGATGCTTCGACGGGAGTTGTGATGAGTGTATGTGGGTTTGTGTCGGATCAGATGTATGGACATGTATCCGTTATTTATATGTCGTCGGATACTTATGCATCCATCATGAAAAAAGTAAATCCTCAAGCATATGTGAAATCGTATCATGCAATCGCCGTACAATCGAATACACCAAAAATCAATGTAGATGGTACGGCTGTCTATTCTAAATCGGAGATCATCAACAGCATTCCTGGCTATCGTGCGGAACAAAGTACGATCACCATGGTCATTTGGATGTTAGTGATCATTACAGCGGTGATCATTGGTATCTTCTTTTATGTGATCAATCTCCAAAAAGAAAAAGAATTTGGAGTATTAAAAGCAATTGGTACATCCATGCGTCAATTAAGACAATTTATTCTTTGCCAAGTCTTGTTGATTGCCTCATTTGGCGCTATTCTTGCCGCGATATTGACGCAAATTCTGTCCTATGTCTTACCATCAAGCATGCCATTTTATCTCAATGGACGAGCAGAAATCACGATTTTACTTGCGTTTGTATTGATTTCTTTAGTGGGTGGCTTGGTATCGGTTCGACGCGTGGCAAAAATTGATCCGGCGATGATCATTGGAGGTGACAACTAATGCAAAACCAAAAACAGTCAACGATCCTAGAAATTTCACATGTATCTATGAGTTATCAAGATGGCCAAAAGAAAAGACAAATTCTCCAAGATGTGAATGTATCGATCCATGCTGGTGAATTTGTCGCGATTGTCGGGCCTTCTGGCTGTGGCAAAAGTACCTTTTTGAATATTGCCGGAATGATGCTTTCTGGCGATACAGGAAAAGTCATATTGCGTGGAGAAGATCTTTCTATGAAGAAAAAGCAAGATTGGACAGCCATTCGACGCGATCATATTGGTTTTATTTTTCAAAATCATCAATTGTTACCATTTCTTACGGCACGTGAACAATTGGATGTGGTAAAAAAAGCCAATCCAGAAAAGGTAGAACAATTGGCACAAGAATTAGATTTGACCAAGATCATGGACCATTATCCATCCCAAATGTCGGGTGGAGAACGTCAACGCGTCGCTTTGGCACGAGCTTTTATTACAGATCCAGATGTGATCTTAGCCGATGAACCAACCGCTTCTTTGGATTCTCAACGAGGCAGACAAGCCGTCAAGATGATTGCGATGGAAGTGCACAAACGAAACAAAGCAGCCATCATGGTTACCCATGATTCACGTGTTCTTGATTTAGTAGATATCGTTTATCAAATGGAAGATGGAAAATTGAAACAAGTCGGATGAATGGATTCCCTTCATCAAAAAAGTACGGTAATACGAGTTACCGTGCTTTTTATTTGATTTCAATGATTCGCGCTGGACCAATACTTTGGGAAAGCCGATGCGATATGGATAGGACAGTTCGACCTTTACTTGAGGCACGCAAAGCCGAAAGGATACGATCTTCTGTCTGGGCATCTAAGTTCGCGGTAATTTCATCCAATAAAAGGATCGAAGGATTGGAAACGATGGCCCGGGCAATCGCAAGCAGTTGGAGTTGTCCTTTTGAAAATAAATCTTCATCCATAGGCGTATCCAAACCATGAGGTAAGTTTTCAATGGTTTGTTCGAATCCTAAAAGAAGAAGGGCTTTGTTGATTTCTTCATCTTTATAGGATGCATACAATGTGATTTGATCCCGAACCGTTCCAGGAACGGAGGTAAAGTCTTGTTCAACCAATCCAAATACATTTCGTCTTTCTTCCGGTTTTAGAGCGACAGGACAATAGCCGGCAAGAGAAATATGGCCTGCATCAGGGTTGTATAGACCCGTCAATAATCGAAAGATCGTGGATTTACCAGCTCCGGTCCGACCTACAAATGTCACATGTTCACCAGGATGGATCGTAAAAGATAAATTCTGAAAGACAGGTTTTTCAGGATCATACCCAAATGTGACATGGTCAAAGCAGATGTCGTTATTTTTTATGGTTGTATTGACTTCTGGATGCCAGTCGGTTTCATTCAAAAAAGTTTGAATGTGATGAATCGCTGCACTCGCAGCTTGCATGTTCTGAATTTCCATACCAATATTTTCCAGGGGTGAAAAAATATTGGCCACATAAGCAATCATAGCTACGGCCGATCCAACGGATAGACCAAAAAGGGAACGATATCCACTCGCCGCAAAGATCATCATGATTGCCGTAACAATGGCTTGTGTGATCAAGATGACAGGGGAATAGATACTATCAATGATATTTCCTTGATCGATGGCTTGATAGCTTTCTTGAATATATTTGTCATAGGTGTTTTCCATATATTTTTCGGCATGAAAACCATGGATCATGCGCATACATCGAATCGTCTCGGGGACTTGGCTGTTTACACGAGCAATGGCTTTTCGATTGGCCAATTGGGCTTTATTCATTTTTTTCTGTGCCCATCGCGTAAAAAAATACAAAAATGGTGTGATGACCAGAAGCAATAGTCCCAGACCTTTCGAACGCGTAAAGATGACGATAAAAATGGCAATGAGCTTGAAACAATCGGCAATCATGCTTACGATCCCATCGCTATACAAAACATCAATGGCATCTCCATCATTGGTAAAGATGGATTCGATTTCACCGGCTTTATGGGCATGAAAATATTGTGGTGATAGTCGTGAAAGCTTTTGGCAAAGAGCCGATCGAATCGCATGGGTCATTTTCTGACCAAAAATGGTAATACAAGCATTTTGTAGCGATTCAAAAATATCGGCAAGAACGATACATAAGAAATACGAAAGTGCAAGGAGGAAGGATATGGATCGTTGATTCCCAAGACGGTTGACAATGCGTTCCAGAACCAAAGGAGGAAGCAAAGAAGTGAAAACAGAACAACCAATTACCACGATCAAAAGAATCATCCATTTCTTGTTTTGTTTCATGAATGTTTGTACGATCTTATTCATTGTCATTCGAATCTTCTCCTTTCCTTTGTTGCATAAACAATTTTCGATATCCAGCTTCTTGTTTCAACATGTCGTCGTGAGACAGAAACGTACTTGTATGATCGTGTAAATAAAGAACATGAGAAAAAGAGGGAAAATGATAAAGACGATGTGAAATGAAAAGAATGGTATGATGGGGAAAAGTCTGACGAATATTTTTTAATATGTTTGTTTCCGTTGCTTGATCGACAGCGGCAAAGGGATCATCCAATAGAAGGATGGGTTTGGCATGGGCCAACGTACGAGCCAGTGCCAGTCTTGCTTGTTGACCACTCGACAACATCGATCCTGCATCTCCAATTCGATCCGAAACCAAACGATCCATTTGTTTGAGATCTTGATCCAGATTGGTCATTTTCAAATAGGTAGTGGCACATAGATCACGACCTAGACAAATATTCTCTTCAAAAGAAACCGAAAGCAGTTGGGGTTCATGGCCCATATAGGAAATCGCAGAACGCTTTTCTTCTTCACTCATATCGCGTAATTCTTTTCCATTGCACGTGATGGAACCGGTATAATCGATTTCATCGATCAATACTTTTCCGAGTGAACTTTTGCCACTGGCCACTTCGCCTGTAATACCAATGATCTCGCCGGGTCTGGCAATAAATTGAATATCGTGTAAGAGCGAACCAATGGACACATGATTGAAAGATACAGTCATGGGACAAAAAGGTACCGTATCGATGGAATCGTCCTCTTCGATGGGTTCTCTCATCAAAGGTTGAATGCGTTTCCAGGAAACTTCTGCTTTTTGCACGGCATTAAAAAGCTTTGCGGCATGGCTGGTCTTGACGGCTAGTTTTGTGAAACAAGAAAGAAAAGTCGTAAAAGCTGCAATGTTCCAGACAGTCCAACCCGTTCCATTTACATTTTTCCCACCAAAGTAAATGATCATGAGGGTGCCAAGCATGGCAATGGCATCATACAAAGGGGTTAAAGCCCCTTCATAAAGATTGGCTTTCGCACTTTTGACTTCATAATCACTTAACACTTTTTCATAGGCCTCATCCCGATTTTGTTCACGTCCATATACCCGATAGGTAAGACTATTTTCGATACGATCCATGGTCAAAGCACTTAAAGAAGAAGCACTTTTTTTATAAGCAATATTGGCTGCAGTGACTCTATGTTTCATTTGATTGGCAACAACGTACGCAATCGGAGCAAACAAACAACATAAAATGGCTAGCTTCCAATCGTAATGAAGCAAAAGACATGTATAAGCAATCAAAACAACTCCTGTATCAAAGAGTTCAGTCGTAAATTTACGAATGCCTTCGGCACACACATCGACATCGGCAATCGCATTGGTCAAAAGCGAGCCCATATCCTTTTCTTTTGGCTTGTGTGTGTGAACAAGCGAGTTGTAGAGACTTCGACGCATGGCCCGACTGATATCATTCGCAAATCTTCGTACGCCAAACCGTTTGATGGCTCTGGCTAGTTGTACTAAGGCAATGACCAATATATAGAAAAGGGCCAATCGTAACATATCTTGCCAAGTCGCTTTGGCTTTGGTGATGTCATAGAGACATTGAGCCAATTGACCTTCAAAATAGGGCCCTGCCATCAGTCCAACATTATAGAGTAGACCGGATATCGTTACGATGATAAGCATTGGTATTTCAAATCGAAAATACGTACGAATTTGGTTGGGATGTTTTAATAATTTATCTGTTTTCATGATCGTTCACAACTTTCTGAACATGCGAAAATCCCCCTTTGGACTCCGCTTTGTTTCGAAGATATAATCGATGAAGAAGGGTATAAAACGTCTGCTTTTCGTTTTCATCCAAACATTGAACCAGCCAATCGTAATAGAGATTTTCAATTTCAACCTTGGAAAGTTTCAAACGCTCCACTTTATCGGATGCATACAATTTCCAGTTTCGTTTATCTTTTTCATCTTGTTTCCGAATCAAATAGCCCTTTGCTTCCAGAGATGCCGTTCGTCGAGCACAAGCGCCTTTATCCAATCCGAGAATTTCGCGTATCCCTTTTTGGTTAATTCCCGGATTGTGACGGATCACATGGATGAAATCGAATTCTGCAGTTCCAATGCCTTCGGCCTTCATGGTCTTTACGGTAAATTTCGATACTTCTCTGGCAATTTTGGTGATTTCTCTCATTTCTTCACTCATAGGAATCTCCTTAATAGATGTACTATCAACTAAATAGATGATAGTACATCTATTAGATAAGCGCAATGGGATTGGATAAAGAAACGGAGGATGGAAAGAAATGATTTAAAATCTATATTTAACGATTGACTTCGATATAGCGAACTGCTATATAAAGTGGAAGGATAGTACTGCGATATATCGAGGTGATATGTATGGGTGAACACATCAAAAAAGTTTATGTCCCTATGAGTGAAACCGCCTTTTACATTCTTTTTTGTTTACGAAATGAATCGCATGGATACGGCATCGTTCAGAAAGTTGAAAAGTTGACCCATGGGGAAATTCGCATTGCCCCGGGAACTTTGTATGGAAGCCTTTCGAAAATGGAAAAAGATGGACTGATCCAGTTTGTGCGGGAAGAAGAAAAACGAAAGATCTATGTGATCACTGCATTGGGAGAAATCGTACTGCAAACAGAAATGAAGCGAATCGAAAGGTTGTACAAAAATATGAAGGAGGTACAACATGTTTAAGCATCAATGGAAATTTTTTGACATCAGTGATTGGAAAAAAGAGCAGGACTATTTGGAAGATATGCACCAGAAGGGATGGAAGTTGAAAAGTACGAATGGTTTCAAGTATACGTTTGAATCTTGTGAACCAGAAGAGGTGGTGTATCAATTGGATTATCGTGATACCAATAGTAAAAAGACCCAAGAAGATCAGGAAGATTACATCCAGATGTTTGAAGATTGTGGTTGGGAATACATCCAAGATCTCAATGGTTTTTCCTATTTTCGTAAGGCAAAACAAGCCATGAACGGTAAAAAGGAAGAAATTTTTTGTGATGAGCAATCCAAACAAGACATGATCAAACGAGTCTATCAAGGAAGGATCATCCCGTTGATCATCGTCTTTATTGGTTTCTTGTTTATCATTCACAGTTCACTGGATAGACCGGTGGCATGGATCCTGCTTGTGGTCGTTTCTGTTATTTATATTTATATCATTTTCAAATTTATCGTATATTACCGAAAGGTATTGTTCGCAAAAAGAGAACATTGATTTCTTACTGGATGCCTTGTAGCTGGATCTTCACAATTTCATTATCGGTGCCAATTCGTACAGGAATTTCAAAATATCCCGTTCCTGCAGAAACAATGCTGCACGTGCCATTTTGGATATGTTTGCCATGATAATAATCTTTTCCATACCAATAGCGTGTAAAAAAAGTACAAGGAAAAAATTGACCTTTGTGGGTGTGCCCACATAAGATCAAATCGGCATGTTGTACTTGTGCTTCCACAATGCCAGAAGGATCATGATCTAGAATCACGATGGGTTTGGAACGATCACACGATTGCATCATACCTTTGAGATGGATGCGGGTTGGATTCGAAACCAGTCGAGTGCGACCAATCAAGTTGATTTCTTTGCTGATAAAGCTTTGATTATTGAGATCAATGATGTTTGATCTTTTTAAAAAATCCTGCCATAAAGGACTGTCTATGGATGGGTCATGATTTCCACAAATCGCAAAGACTCCATCACAAGCTTGGAGTTGTGCCAGTTCCGCAAAAATCCTATCGATGTCTTTGGGTTTACGTATATTGGTTCGATTAAACACATCGCCTGTGATCACGATCAGATCGGGATGGAGGGCATTGGTCTGACAGACGACATGATGGATATAGGCGTGATCAATGATTTCACCAATATGTAGATCACTCAATTGAACAATGGTGTATTGATGAGCAGCCGGTAGTTTGTTTGTTTTATAGGTATACGACACAGTTTTGATCGAATGCGCATGAACTCTTCCATAGATCGTGATGGCGATACTTACTAGCAAGCCTAACCGGGATAAGTCATAGGAAAGGAAGATACCTACCAGATCGGTTACGATCAATGTGGAAATGTGGTAGGTAAGAAAGGCTAAATACAAACCTGAAAATAGTGCGATTTGGCGATAGGCTGGAAAATATTTGCCAACGTGTTCGGCAAATATTTGAAATGCCAAGGCAATTGTCGACAACACGATCAAATACAAAAGGATAGAAGGATGAATGCTCCAAGCGATTCGTAGATCACTATAGAGGCTGGCAAATCCAATGAGGATCCTTGAAATTTGGAAATAGATTTTTTTATCCAAAAAGCGTGTACTTTTCATTTTCATAATTGAATTATAAAGGTTTCTGAAAACCAAAGAAATATATAAATCTATCAAAGTATCTAAATGAATCATTGGTCCGTTTTATCAACGAAAACAATTGATTCCATAGAAATGATTTGATACGATGCAGAAGATGAAACAAACAAGAAAGAAAGTCTTAACGATTGAGATCCTATGCATTGTGATGGTTGGCCTTTTTGTGGTGCATCTTCTTTTTCAACATTCTCCCAAGATCTTTCAATATTTAGAAAACAATGACATTGTCGGTTTGACGACTTATATTCGTGGAGAAGGACGAAGGGGTGAATCGGTATTGATCATTCTGCAAATATTAGAAACCATTTCGATCGTTCTTCCGGCTTTACCAATCTATATTACGGCTGGCATTGTATATGGAAAAGGCAAAGGCATCTTGATGTGTTATCTGACCAATTTGGTTGTGAATGCTTGTATGTTTCTTTGGGCTCGCAAACGAAAGATGGATGTTTCCAAAAACATTCATTATGGACGCAATCCCAAAGTGGAAGAATTGATGAAACAAGTGAAAGATCCCAAACGAGTGGTTTTGTATATGTGCTTATTACCCGTTGTGCCCAATGGCACGATTCCGTATATGGCCGCTAAAACAAGAGTGACCTTTGTCGGATTTATCCAATCTTTAGCTATTGGTTGTTTGCCAACCATTGCTTTGGATGTCGTTTGTGGCGATGCCTTCCTCACTGTAAACTGGCATATTTTCTTGCCGATCATTGTCGTTCTTGCCCTGATGGCTGCTCTTGTTTTCATCTTTAGAAAACAAATCATGACTCGATTGGAACCCTATATTCGATCAAAAAAATATTGACATTTTTGAAAATAAAATGGTATAAAATACGCGAACCGAAAGTGGCGTAAGCGTAAATCTAGGATACAAATATGTACCAGGTTACGTGAACGTCACTTTTTTTATTTGCAGAAAGAAGGCAGAAAGAATGAGTGAGACAAACACAATAGAAACTGGCAATAAAATGGGGATACACCCCATCCCTAAATTGATGTTGACCATGGGTATTCCTATGATTTGTTCAATGGTGGTACAAGCACTTTACAATATCATTGATAGTTATTTTGTATCACAGATTCCCAAGATTGCCGATCAAGCCATGAATGCCTTGACATTGGCTTTTCCAATTCAGATGTTGATGGTTGCCGTTGGCGTTGGAACCGGTGTCGGTGTGAATGCATTGATTAGTCGGTTTTTGGGACAAAAAGATTATGAAACGGTAAATAAAATTACTGGAAATGCGATTTTCTTAGGCATTTGTACGTATGTTGTATTCTTATTATTTGGTATTTTTGGACTCGGTGTGTATTTACGATCGCAGTCATCCAATGAATTGATCTTGATGTTGGGTACGCAATATTTATCCATTTGTGTCTTTCTTTCTTTTGGTGTGATTTTGAGCATGGTGTATGAAAAATTGCTCCAATCCACAGGAAAAACACTTCAAACGACCATCGCTCAATTAGCTGGAGCTCTTACCAATATTTTCTTAGATCCCGTATTGATTTTTGGTTGGTTTGGCCTTCCTGTCATGGGCATCAGTGGCGCTGCGTATGCGACCGTGATTGGTCAAATGGTCACCTTGGGATTAAATATGTTTTTCCATTATTTCTTTAATCCCGAAATCAAAAATGGTCTTCGTTATTTAAGACCTCAAAAAGAGATCATTGTCCACATTTATCAAATTGGTATTCCCGCCATCATCTTACAAGCTTTGATGTCGTTTATGACCTATGGGGTCAATATTATCTTGGCGGGTATTTCCGAAAATTATGTAACGGCATATGGTGTATATTATAAGATCCAACAATTTGCGTTCTTTGCGGGTTTTGGTTTAAACAATGCTTTGATTCCTTTGGTTGCTTATAATTATGGAAAAGGTGATATGCAACGTGTCAAAGATAGTATCAAATATGGAACGTTGGATACTGTTATTTTATTGGGCATCTGTATGATCATCTTGGAACTGTTTGCCAATCCTTTGGCGAGTATTTTTGCCTTATCGCCAGAAATTATTTCTGTTTGTGTTGTTGCCATGAAGATCATCGCTACCGGATTCTTGTTTGCGGGTTTCAATATTGCTTTACAAGGCATTTTCCAAGCCTTAGGTAAAGGTATGTATTCTCTGATTGTTTCTTTGATTCGTATGGTTTTGGTCGATCTTCCATTGGCCTGGTTATTTATACGAATGGCAAGCAATCCATCCTTGACGTTTTGGGCCTTCCCGATTGCGGAATTGTGTGGTGTGATCGTAGCTTGGTTGATGTATCGTAGCGTGAAAAAAGAAATTGGATTGGAGTAAGAAAACATGAAACGAGTGATTACCATTAGTCGAGAATTTGGTAGTGGTGGACGAACCATTGCGAAACAAGTCGCAGAAACATTGGGATATGCTTATTATGATAAAGAACTCATTGAAAAAATTGCGATGGAAACGGGATTTTCAAAAGATTACATCGAAAAACGTGGAGAATATGCGTTAGGAACGAATATTTTTAGTTATGCATTTATTGGCCGATCGGCAACGGGAGCTTCGATTGAAGATCAATTATGGGCCAAACAACAAGAGATCATCTTACATTTGGCGCAGAAGGGAAATTGCGTGATCGTAGGGCGAAGTGCGGATTATATTTTAAGAAATCGTGAAGATTGTCTTCATGTGTTCATTCATGCGTGCACCGAAAAGAAAGTAAAACGGATCGTTGAAGTCTATGGGGAAACGGAAGTAGCACCGGAAAAACGGTTGCGTGACAAAGACAAAAAGCGGGCAGCGAATTATAAGTACTATACCGATCGTCATTGGGGGCAAGCAAAGAATTATCATTTGTGTTTGGATAGTGGTGAATTTGGGTTGGATACATGTACAAAAATTATTTGTGAATTGGCAAAAGAAAGAAAGGCCTGATCGAAATGGATCGGCTTTTTTTCTAGGCAATATGAAAAATTTGCATACTTGTACATCAAATTGAAATGTGTTAGGGTAACCAAAAACAAATAGAGGAAACAGAATATGGATCGATTTGAATTTCAAATCCAACAAAGAAAAGTGTGCGTATATCCAAGCTCAGCGAAAGGTCCAATCGTATATATGCATAGTTTTATGGATAATGGTGATGCTTTTTGTCGTCAATTAAAAACAAGATGTCCAGATCATACATTGGTCGTAATCAGTCATCTACATTGGGATGATGATCTGACTCCTTGGTACTGTCCACCATTATCGAAAGAAGATAGGCCTTGTGGTGGAAAAGCGGATGATTGGCTACAGACATTGACCCATGAGATCGTTCCGCAAGTGGAAGATGGGCTCAATGAGAAGCCAACGTATCGAATCTTAACAGGATATTCTCTAGCTGGATTGTTTGCGATATATGCAATGTATCATACCGATTTATTCCAACGTGCAGGGAGCATGTCCGGTTCTTTTTGGTTTCCTGATTTTGGCGCATACATCCAGCATCATGAGATGTGCATACAACCAGATCGTTTGTATTTTTCATTAGGAACGAAAGAAGCATGTACCCCACATCCTGTATTAAGAACAGTACAAGCGAATACAGAAAGGCTCGTAAAGTACTATCAAGAAAAAGGAATCAAGACTCGGCTTGAATGGAATCCAGGCAATCATTATCAAGAAGCGGAACAGAGAATGGTTAGAGGCATAATGTGGCTTCTTTCTGGGGAGGATCAATCATGAATCAAACAATGTATGGTTTATTCACACAAGTTGTGAAAGAGAATGAGGATCGCATCGCTATCATCGAGGAACATCGGCAAATGACTTTTGGGCAATTATTGGCATTGACCAATCAAATCGCCGATACATTACCAAAAGATGTACAAACGGTTGGTATCGTGATGGATCATTGTGCCGAAATGATCGCGACCATGTTGGCAACACTCAAATGTGGGGCACGATATGTGCCGGCAGAACCCACTTTTCCAACCGGAAGAATTCACTATATGATGACGGAAGCGCAGGTTAATCTGATCATGACAGAATCGGCCTATCGATCCAAAGTGTCTGGATTTCCCATTCGTTTGATGGATCAGGAATGGCATCAAAATTCGATATCCCCTTCGTTTATGCAGGCAAAACCAAGTGCACCGGCTTATGTTTTATATACATCGGGAACAACGGGCAAACCAAAAGGAGTGTGTGTGACCAATCAAAATGTTTGTCATTATGTACAGGCTTTTGCGGATGAATTCCATCCAACCCATACCGATATCATGTTGCAGTATTCCGTTTGTTCCTTTGACATTTTTGTGGAAGAAGTGTTTGCGAGCTTGATCAATGGCATGGCCATTGCGATTCCATCCAAAGAAGATAAAAGCAATATACAAGCATTGATGCAGTTTGTGGATCGACACCACGTTACCATGATCAGTGGCTTTCCTTACTTATTTGCACAAATGAATCTTCTTTCATCCATTCCCCATTCTTTGCGTTTATTGATTAGTGGTGGCGATGTTCTTCGGGCATCCTATGTTGATCATTTATTGGATCAAGCGGATGTTTATAATACATATGGTCCATCAGAAACTACGGTTTGTGCTTCGTATTACCACTGCAACAGTGGCAAGGCATTAGCCGATGGTACTTATCCTGTGGGAAAGCCTGTAAAAGGAATAACCATTCGCCTTCTTGATGAAAAGGGACAAGAAGTGGAAAAAGGACAAATGGGTGAAATTTGTATTTATGGCAATGGTGTATCAAATGGGTATATTGGTGATCATTTGGAAGAGAATCAAGTGTTTGTTTCTTTAGAAGATGGATCCAAAATGTATCGAAGTGGTGATCTAGGCTATGTGTTGCCAGATGGAAACATTGCGTTTTTGCATCGAAAAGATTCGCAAATCATGATTTATGGAAAACGAGTGGAAGTCAAAGAGGTTGAGTCTTGTTTGTGTCAATGTAAAAATGTTCAACAAGCAGTGGTCCAAGCAAACAAAGATGAAAAGGGACTGGCTTATATGACGGCTTATATTGTTTCCAAAGAGGATCTGAAAGTATCAGATCTCAAAAAGGAATTGGCCCAAAATTTAACTTCATTTATGATTCCTGAATTTTTTGTCAAAATGAAGGAAATTCCTTTGAATGATAATGGAAAACCAGACATACATCAACTTCCCATCGTCCTGAAAGAAGGAACGGTATAATGGAAGTGATCATCCGAAAAGCACAGATTGAAGATCTTGATTTGTTGATGAGCTGGCGAATGGAAGTTTTGCATGAAGTATTTCATTTGTCCCGTCAAAGTAATCTTTCTAAACTGGAAAGAGAAAATCGAACGTATTATCAAGAAACTTTGCCAACCAATCAACACATCGCATGTTTTGCCAAGTGGCAGGATGAGATCGTAGGATGTGGTGGTATCTGCATTCAAAAAGAAATGCCCTCTCCAGATAATCCCAATGGATTGTGTGGCTATATCATGAATATTTATACGCGGAAACCATATCGTCAACAGGGCATTGGTCAAAGAATCGTGGATTGGTTAATCAAACAAGCCAAAGAAATGCATGTTCAAAAAATCTATTTGGAAGCTTCCGTCGATGGCAAGCCTTTGTATCAAAAGATGGGCTTCCATGATATGGAAGATTATATGAAGCTATAAGAAAACGACTGGACATCCAGCCGTTTTTTTTACAGATACTTTCCTGTGATACTCTTTTTGGTGTTTTTGATATCATCTACCGTACCGGTTGCGATAATGGTACCACCATCGATACCACCACCAGGTCCCATATCCACAATATAATCCGCATTATGGATCACATCGAGATCATGTTCAATGATGATGACGGTGGCACCTTGTTCGATGAGGGTTTGAAAGACTTGAAGCAACGTTTGAACATCGAGTGGATGTAAACCAATGGTTGGTTCATCAAACACAAAGAGTGAATTGGTTTGTGGACGTCGCATTTCACTGGCTAGTTTTAAGCGTTGCGCTTCACCACCCGATAAACCCGGCGTTTGTTCGGCCAAGGTCAGATAGCCAAGTCCAAGATCATGTAAAACTTGTAGGCGTTTTTCGACTATCTTTAATCCCGTACAAGCATCTAAGGCTTGATCGACACTCATGGCCATGATTTCGGGTAATGTATACGATTTCCCTTTTGTGTTGGTCCAATGAATACGATTGGCTTGTTCGTTATAGCGCGTACCATGACAATCTGGACAAGTGATTTCGACATCGGGTAAAAATTGAACATCTAAACTAATGGTTCCTGTGCCATCGCAAGTAGGACACCGTAATTTACCCGTATTGTAGGAAAACGCACCTGGCTTTAATTGTTGATCTTTGGCTTCGTCTGTTTTCGAAAAGACTTTTCGAAGTTCATTATGTACATTGGCATAGGTTGCCACCGTCGATCGGACATTGATGCCAATCGGAGTGGCATCGATCAGCTTCACTTGTTCGATGCCATCACACTCTAATGTAAGAACCGGATTGGGTAAGGGTTGATGATCTATCTGTGCTTGTAGAGCAGGAATCAGACTTTCTAGGATCATTGTGGTTTTTCCGGAACCAGAAACACCCGTAACCACGGATAAGCGTCCTTTTGGGAATCGGACATCCAATGGTTTGACCGTATGAATAGGACCTGTTGTCATATGGATCGAACCCAAAGCAAATATATCGGAAATAACAGGACGTATGCGTTTGGCATCTTGCGCTAAGAAAGGACCTATGATCGAAGAAGGATTTTTTTCAATATCTGAAATGGTGCCTTGAGTCAAAAGAGTACCGCCATTGGCACCGGCTTGGAGACCTAATTCAATCATCCAATCGGCATGTTTTAAAATATGGGTATCATGATCGACCAAGATGACGGAATTGCCATCCGTAATCAAATCATCCATCACACCGGATAGCCCTTCGATATTGGCTGGATGTAGTCCAATGGATGGTTCATCCAAAACATATAAGACACCGGTCGTACGATTACGGACAGCCCGTGCCAATTGCATGCGTTGTCTTTCTCCAGTGGAAAGAGTCGAAGCTGCTCGGTCTAACGTAAGATAGCCCAATCCTAGATCCAACAATCGTTTGGCCACATGTAAAAACGAATCACAAATACTTTGGGCCATGGGTTTTATTTCTTCAGACAAAGAATCTGGCACAGTTTGTACCCATTGGACCAATTCATGGAGGGTCATTTCACAAGCTTGATCTAAGGAAATGCCACGTAAAAGAGAAGAACGTGCAGTTTTCGAAAGACGTGTACCATGACAATCGGGACAAACCTCGGTCTTCAAAAACTTTTCGACGCGTTTCATCCCTTTTTCGTCTTTTACTTTGGATAAGGCGTTTTCGACCGTGTAGGTGGCATTAAAATAGGTGAAGTCCATATCACCAGCGGCACCACTGGTTTTATTTTGATAAATGATATTTTTCTTTACGGCGGGTCCATGAAAAACAATATCTTTTTCTTTGGGTGTGAGATCTTTAAAAGGAACATCGGTTCGTACACCCATTTCGCGAGCAATGTCTTTCATCAAAGACCACATCAATGTTTGCCAAGGAAGGACAGCGCCTTCATCAATGGTTAGATCTTCATTGGGAACCAGAGTACTTTCATCAACAGTTTGTACCCATCCTGTACCTTGACAGGTAGGACAAGCACCATGACTATTAAAAGCTAAATCTTCCGCAGATGGACCACGAAAATGGGCACCACAAACAGGACAGACGATTTCTTTTTCGGCCGCTACAGATAATGTAGGCTTTACATAATGGCCATTGGGACAACGATGTGAACCCAAACGAGAGAACATCAAACGTAAACTATTTAAGAGTTCAGTAGCTGTTCCAAACGTGCTTCGTACACCAGGTACACTGGGGCGTTGATGTAAGGCCAAAGCCGCAGGAATATAACGAATTTCATCCACTTCGGCTTTTTCGGCTTGCGTCATGCGTCTTCGTGTATAGGTGGATAAAGCTTCTAAATAACGTCTGGATCCTTCGGCATAGAGAACGCCCAAGGCCAATGAAGATTTACCCGAACCAGATACTCCAGCAATAGCCGTGATTTGATGAAGGGGAATATCCACATCGATATTTTTTAAGTTATGGACGCGGGCACCACGTACTTGAATATGAGTTGGTTGTTTATGCATACCCAAAGAGTAGTGAAAAAGAAGGGTATCGTCAAGTACGGGATTCTTTTAACTTTGTTTTCATATGATGAAAGACGATCAAACAAATAATGATTTGGACAAGGGTTGAACATGGGGTGGCCAAGCCAATATGAAATAAGGAAACTGGTCTTTGATGACTCATAACATACGCAACGGGAATACGGACACCAAAAGCTCCTACGATTCCTTGGATCATAACAAAAATCGTTTGGCCTACACCGTTGTAGAAACCAACAAAACAGAATAAGAAACAAGTCAATAAACAATCGATCGCATAGGCTTCTAAGTAGTCGGCACCGGCTTTTATGACCATGGGATTGGTTGTAAAGATACCGGCCATATTGCTGCGAAAATGAAAGGTTAAAATGCTCATGGTGATACCAAATATCAAGGATATCAAAATACCATAGAATAAAGTTTTATTGGCTCGATCGACTTTATGGGCACCTACATTTTGAGCAACAAAAGCCGACATGGATTGCATGAATGCACTTGGAATCAGCATGATAAAGGCACAAACCTTTTTCAGCAATACCACCCCCTGCAGAAGCCGTTACGCCTAAAGCGTTCACGAACATTAAAATGGCAAGGAAGCTCAGACTTACTAAAAAATTTTGTAGGGCAATGGGAAAGCCCACGCGGATGATGCGGTGCAAAGATTCTTTATCCATTTTCAAATGAATATGAAAAGGAAGATTTTTATGACGAATGATCTGGATGGATAAGATCACACTGATCAATTGGGAAACAATGGTTGCGATGGCTGCACCTTGGGCGCCCATATGGAAGATGGCCACTAAAACCAGATCACCAATAATATTAAAGATGCAAGCAATCATTACGGTCCATAATGTGGTCTTGGAATCGCCTAGACCACGAAAGATACTACTGATAAGATTATAGGCAATGATGATCAAAGAGCCCATGCTGCAAATGCGTAAATAACCAACGGTTTGGTTGAAGGCCGGTTTTGGTGCATTCAATAAGGAAGCAATGGGGGCTGCAAAAATGAGCATGACAATCGTTAAGATGGCGCCAATGACCCCAAATAGAAGAATTCCGGTACTGATGGTTTGACTGACTGTTTCGGGTTCTTTCGCACCCAATTGTTGACCAATTGTAACGGTGATTCCCATAGCAAAACTAACTATGACATTGGTGATCGTTTGTAAGGCTTGAGAGCCAGTTGAAACACCAGAAATGTCGGCTGTGGCAAAGCGACCAACCACCAACAAGTCGACCGCTCCATACATGGCTTGTAAGAATAGGGCAAGAATGACGGGTAACATAAATTTCAATAAGGGTTTCACGATTGGACCCGTCGTGAAAGAATTTTTTACAGTTGTATCCATGATGTCCTCCTTAAAATAAAAAAAGCTGAACAAGATACAGGTATTTCAACCTGTCATCTTGTCCAGCGATTAAGATCCACAATTGTGTCTTATAACGCCCTCCGATGAGCAACTAGATTCTAGCAACATTAAAAAAAGATGTCAATATGGATTCTATTTATCTATATAGTCCTATGAAATATATTCGATGTGTTGATATAATTAGAAGGTACTAACAAATATAGATGATGATAACATATGGAACTAAAAAAAGACAGTGTTGAAAGAACCCTTTGTATTCCGCTTTGGTGTCGTGCTTTAGCGGTTAAAAAGCTTCCCCAAATTTTACCAGATCATGATGCCATCCGTATCTTACAGGAAATGGGAGAAACCAAACCACCTACTATTTTTTATCATATGGAATGTGCTTGTTTAGCCGGTGCCATGCGTCAATATGACTTTTCTAAAGAGATTGCATGGTATCTTCAAATCCATCCCAACGCAACCATTGTTGAAATGGGAGCCGGACTTTCTTGTTTACGAAGACAAATGAAAAATGAACAAAATCCATGGATCAACTTGGATTTGCCCGATGTGATCGCATGTCGAAATACCTACATTTCTTGTGGAAAGAATGAACAAAATATAGCGTGTGATCTAACGAATTCTGTTTGGATGGATCAAATTCCGTTTGATGCCCAAAAAGGGGCTATCTTTATCGCAGCGGGTGTCCTTCACTATTTTTCCAAGAAAGAAGTGCAAACATTGATCAAAGAGATGGCCCATCGATTTCCGGGTGCAACTTTTGTGTTTGATACCATTAGCCATAAAGAAGTGAAAAATGGCAATGGCCAAGTCAATCAAACTAAGAATGATACTAAGATCATTTTTTATTTGAATGATGCTGAAAAAGAATTACCCACTTGGTCGGATCGTATCGTTCATGTATCGCAAAAGAGTTATTTAGAAGGCTATCCCATTTCGGGTGTCCATTATCATTGGTTTACCAAGCTTTATATTCGTTCCAAGCGTAAAAAGCTATTTATGGTCCATATTGAATTTGATGATGCAAATACTTTTAAGAAAATTATATAAAGTCCAAAAAATAGGACATGGTATTTGTTAGAGTGATAGTAGAAAGAAAAGACCTAGAAATGGAGGCACATGCTATGAAGAAAACATTTTTTACTATCACGGGAACGAAATACTGTTATGGAAGTAAATTTTTTGAACCAGGTATGCGCGTTCAATTGATCAAAGACAAAGAAAATCAATATGATCGTGAAGCCATCCAAGTCAATGTAAAAGGTCTTGGAAAAGTGGGTTATGTGGCCAACAGTCCATACACGGTCTTAGGAGAAAGCATGAGTGCAGGCCGTCTATATGACAAGATAGGAAACAAGGCGATTGGTACAGTCGTTTATGTATTGGATAATGGAATCTTGTGTTCAATCGATAATATTGCCAAAAAGAAATACAGATAATACAGATATCCCATGGAGTCAAAGAAGCGGATGGACAAGTTTAGGAATTGGTTTTGATCATACGTATGTCATGGAAAATCAGTGAAACATGCAGATAGGGGGCAAAATGAGTAATGAAATCATTCAATTCGTGAATGGAGATCTACAAATTGATGTGACAGTAACGCCTGACAAAGATACGGTTTGGCTGAACAGAAATCAAATTGCGACATTATTTGATAGAGATATTAAAACAATTGGTAAACATATCAATAATGTATTGAAAGAAGAACTTGATTCTTCAACTGTCGCAAAATTTGCGACAGTTCAAAAAGAAGGTTCAAGGGAAATAAAACGTGACATTGAGTATTACAATTTAGATATGATCATATCCGTTGGCTATCGAGTGAAATCAAAAAAGGTATTTTTTTTCGTAAATGGGCAACATCGGTCTTAAAAGACTATATGATCAAAGGGTATGCGTTAAATCAAAAGCGATTAGATGTCTTGAATAAAACCATTTCGATCCAATCAAGAATGTTAGCATCTACTTTGAATATAGAAGAAAAAGAAGTATTCAGTGTGATAGAAGCTTATTCTCATGCACTCACGTTATTAGATGATTATGATCATGGGACCATTCCTAAGCCAAAGGGGGGCCACTACGATTTATCGTATGACATATGCAGAATGTCGTCATTTGATTGATTCCATGAAATATGGAGATTTCTCCGATATATTTGGAGTGGAAAAAGAAGTGGGTAAACTCAATGGTATCTTGGCAGCGGTTTATCAAAATGTATTTGGAACCGAATTGTATCCAAGTATTTACTGTATTTCTTGATTAAAGATCATCCATTTGTAGATGGTTGTAAACGAATTGGTGCATCGATTTTTTTAGAGTTTCTGAACAAAAACAAGCATCTGATTGTCGATGGTAAGCAAATGATCTCGGATAGTGCATTGGTTGCGATTGCATTGATGATTGCCCAATCGCGACCAGAAGAAAAAGAAACAATGGTCAAACTGGTGATGAATTTCCTAAATTAGGTATGTAAAAAGCAGATTGTTCGAAAGGTAAAATATCTAAGCAATCTTCAATAATTAAATATATAATGTAGATATGCAAATAGATAGAAAACGTGTGAACGAAACTTTTTTAAAAGATGTATCCATATTTGATGAAAATGACATCAAGATTAAATTGAAGATCGATCATACCTATCGTGTTGCTAGTTTGTGTGAACGAATTGCTCATAGCCTACACTTGAATCAAGAAGACATTGATCTTGCTTGGTTATTAGGAATCTTTCATGATCTTGGGCGATTTGTGCAAGTGCAACAATATGGTACTTTTTACGATTCTTTATCAGAAAACCATGCCTTATTAAGTTGTCGATACTTATTTTCACAAAATAAGATTAGTGAATACATATTGGATCCAAGCGAAGATCCATTGATTAAAAAAGCTGTCTTTTATCACAATGTGTATGCCTTACCAAAAGACTTAACAAACCGAGAAGTATTGTTTGCCCAAATCTTAAGGGATGCCGATAAAATTGATATTTTGAAAGTGAATTTGGAAACGCCACTGGAAGATATTTATGATGTATCATTAGAAGAATTACAACAAGAAGATATTTCTAATGCGATCATACAGGATGCATTGTCTCATCGATTGGTGGATCTTTCTCATGCACAAACACACATGGATCATTATGTAGCTCATATTTGTTTTGTGTATGGATTGGTTTATCCAGAAAGTATCCGTATCATGGAACAACAAGGATATTTAGAACAATTGTTCCGTTTTCCAAGTGAAAATCCAGATACAAAGCAAGTTTTGAGCCAAGTTCAGGATCATGTTACACAATATATGAAAGACATAATAGATAATTAAATGGTAGGTGTGACAACACTGAAGTTTTGTATATTGTTCCAGCAAAATAGGCATTTCAAAGAGTAAGTGAAATAGATTGAAAATAAATAAAAGGTGCAGATATTCGTTCAAAATAGAATATCGGCGCCTTTTGATTATATTTGTAATATGCGTGTTATACATACTAGACAAAGGTGTCTAGTCATGATTCTTGTTTTCTGTCGTGTAAAAAGAGGGAAAGAGAAGGTATGATTAGGATGACATCAAGGAGAAACGAATATGGATCAAATAAAGATGGGGGCTTTTCTCAAAGAACTACGAAAAGAAAAACATCTGACTCAGGAAGATTTGGCGGAAGAACTTCATGTTTCCAATCGAACCATATCTCGATGGGAAACCGGTACGAGCTTACCAGATATCAATATGCTTGTTATGCTTTCTGATTTTTATGCAATAAGTATACCAGAACTTATTTCGGGTGAAAGAAAGGAAAAAATGAGAAACCAAGAATCGAATGAAACAGCACATGTAATGGCGGCATATAGCCACGATGAGATAAAAGCAGAAAGACGAAAAATGGGTGGATTTCTTATTTTAATCTTTGGGATTTTCATTATTCTATCGGCATTGATCATTTTTCCAAGTGAAAGCAGTTGGAGCAGTATTTATGCAATCTTGGGCAGTTTCATTGTTTTGTTTGGCTTGTGTATTTTGGTGAACAAAAGATGGCGAGTACAAACAGTGGTAGGATGTATGCTCCTGTTATTTATTCTTTTTACGCTTTCGGATTATGTGGCTGTTACACAATTTAACCAAGTACCAAGATTTCGTTATGAAACCAGTTATGATTCACGAAAACCCAATCAATGGAAATATAAGACCTTGTTCTTTACAGCTATTCAAACCAATCCAGGAACCAGAAACGAAAAGGTTGAAATACAGAAATAAATCAGCGATTTTAGGTCTTGACCTGCCCATTGGGGACAATGCTATCGTTTCATTAGAGGAAGTGATCGATCATGTTTCGAAATGAAGTGCAAAAGAAAACCGGATTAACCCGCAAAGCCATCACATATTATGAAGAAAAAGGCTTGATTCATCCTACAAAATTAAAAAATGGCTATCGAGACTATAGTGAAAAGGATGTTGCCATTCTTAGCCAAATTTCAATCTTTCGAAAATTAGGTATATCCTTATCCGATATGCAACAATATCTATCCAGTAATGAATCGTTAGCTTCTTTGCTTAGAGAAAAAGAGCATCAATTGGATAGTGAAGAAAAAAGAAAGGAGATCCTAGTATTGATGCTGCATGGTGAAAGTCAAAATAGGATCAATGAAAAAATAAATAGATTGGAAGCCGAAGAATCGATTTATGTCCGATTGAAAAGAGCTTTTCCTGGATATTTTGGCGATTTATTGTTTGCATCCTATCAACCTTTTTTTGATGAGCCTTTAGATGAAGAAGGAAAAGAAGCCTTTCAACAATTTATTGAATATCTAGATGCCCTTCCAGCTTTTCAGATAAGCCAAGAAGAAAAGGCATATATTGAACAGATCAGTTCCTGTTTTGATAGGAAGGCTTTGAAAGCCATCCATCAAAACAAACAGGAAGCCATTAAAGATGTGGAAACATGGTTCAAAGAACATAAAGAATCTGTTTCACAATATGAATCCTATAAAAACAGTGAAGATTATCAAAAGAGTCCAATGAAATCCATCCAAGATCAACTACAAGAATATATGGAACAAAATAAGTATTATGAAATCGCTATTCCACTCATAAGAAAGTTTAGTAAGAGCTATGATTCCTATTATAAGAAATTGTTGAAAGCCAATGAACAATATATCCAAGACATCTACTTGAAAGAGTAGGTAGTTTTTTGGATGGAAAATCATTTTATTATTGACAATCGTTGATCTATCCTGAATAATTAGAAGCACAACAGAATAAAGGCTTTCACTCATCACCGGGTGAGTGATCATAAGGCATTCAAAACATAATCGTAGGTACGGCTTGAAGCTATAAGATTATGTTTTGGGTGCCTTTTATCTTTTTATAGGAGGGATGAAAGTATGGAAGCAAAAATTTTTAAAACACTACCAAAAGAAGCAGAAAGAATACGAAAAAAAGTATTTATGGAAGAACAAGGATTTCAAAATGAGTTTGATGAAACGGATCGGATCTCATTACATGTTGTGTTATTGGATGTATCCAATCCCGTGGGAACATGTAGGATCTATTATTCGGAAGAAAGACAATGTTATGTGATTGGTCGAATCGCCGTTCTAAAGGATCATAGAGGAAGGAATGCGGGTAGTCAATTGTTGAAGGCGGCTGAAAAAGAAATAAGAAAGCGAAAAGGGAATAGGGCTGAATTATTAGCACAAGTAAGGGCCACGCCGTTTTATGAGAAAAATAGATATTTTTCATTAGGAGATATCTATATGGATGAAGGATGTCCCCATGTATGGATGAGAAAGGAACTGAGGTAATATGAGCATTCCATATTTTTTACCATTGGTCATTGTCATTTTTTGTAATATTGGATATCACACATTCAGTAAAAGTCTTCCATCCAATATCAATCCGTTTATCGGTTTGGCAGCAACGTATGGAGTGGCATTTGTAGGCAGTTTATTCTTATTTCTTCTGACAAAAGATACTCTATATTTCAATCAGAAAGTGAACATCAATAAATATAATCTTTTGTTAGGAATTGTCATCATCGGTGTCGAAGGAGGCTACATGTTGATGTATCGGGCCGGTTGGGAAATTAGTAAAGCATCGGTCATCGCAAATATCGTAGTAGCCATTTTGTTGTTGGTCATGGGCGCCATTGTGTTTCATGAATCGGTTGATTTGAAAAAAGTCGTTGGGATCCTATTTTGTTTACTCGGCATTGCGTGGATCAAATAACATAGAAATTTTGACAAAAAGAAATGACTATATTCATGAAAAAGAGGAATTGTTTATACATTGTTTAGGTATTTCCAACGTGAAAATTTATATCTCTTTTCTAGAGTAGGGTGCATGGGAAAGGATATTATTATGGAACTTCAAATTTTAAATGTCATTCAAACATTACGAACACCCTTACTAGATCAAATCATGCCACTGATCTCCAATGGAATTGTATTGTGGATATTATTGCCCCTTTTATTAATGATGCATAAGAAAACAAGAAAAGCAGGACTTTTCATCCTGATCGTGATGGGCATCGATGTGCTACTATGCAATGTGATCATGAAACTATTGTTCCATCGAATTCGTCCCTGTGATGTCAATACAATGATTCCATTATTGGTGAGTTGTCCGACAGACTATTCTTTTCCATCTGGACATACTGCTTTTTCTTTTGCAGCCGTAAGTGGATTATGGTTTTCTAACGTATACAAACAATGGCGGATCCCAACTTTGATTTTTGCTTGTTTGATTGCGTTTTCACGTTTGTACTTATATGTTCATTATCCAAGTGATGTGTTGATAGGAGCATTTGTCGGTATTTTTTGTGGTTGGTTAGCGTTACAATTAAAAATGAGGTATATCCATGAAAAAGAATGAAAAACAAACGGTACAGAATCGTATCTTCTACACCAATACAGCTATGATCTTTGTCATCATAACCATATGTGCATTGATTGGTGCTGCCTGTGTGAAAATCTATTGGGAAAGTGTGGAACAGATCCTCCATGCTCAAGTAGGTAAACATTTTACGAATGAAACGGAACAATGGATTGAACAACTCACACTTCACAATGGCTTTTTTAATGGCATGCTTTTGGTATTTACGATCCTAAGCATTGTCACATTGGTGCTCGTATGTCGTTATTTTACGATGCGACTTCGGAAAAAGATCATGGAACCATTGGAACAATTGGAAGCCGGCGCTCAACGCATTCGTCAGAATGACTATTCGACCCCAATCGTCTATCATGGAGATGCAGAATTCGAGTCCCTATGTGAAACGTTTAATCATATGCAGAAGCATCTTTTAGATGAAAAAGAAAAGAATGCCAAATATGAAAAAGCACGACAAGAAATGATTGCTGGCATTTCCCATGATCTACGCAGCCCATTAACGGCCATTCGTGGGTCGGTTAAGGGCATTTTGGATGGTGTGGTCGCAGACCCCGATCAACAAACGCGTTTCTTACAAACGGCATATCGTCGCAGTGGTGAAATGGATCAATTACTCAATGAATTGTTCTATTTTTCAAAATTAGAAACCGGAGGGATCCCTGTACAAATCCAGTCGCTTGACTTAGTTGATTATATGCAAAATTATTTCCACGCCAAGCAAGAAGAAATGCCTGCTATTCATTTTATTTGTGACTTACCTGCTCATCCGGTAGAAGTCATGGCGGATCCTGAAGCCTTACAACGAATCCTAGATAACGTTTTGGTCAACAGCAAAAAATATGCCAATGTACCGTCTCTTTCTTTTTATGTAGGTATCCAAGATCATACCCTTATTTTACAGGATAATGGCGTGGGAGTGCCTGAGAAGACGATGGATCGTATCTTTGATGAGTTTTATCGTGCCGATCCATCCCGAAGCCAAAAAGAAGGCAGTGGTCTTGGCCTTTATATCGTGAAGTATTTGATGGATGCCATGCAAGGAAGCGTGAGTGCGGATGTGCAGAGTCATCATGCCGACTTTCATGGATTGGCTATCGTATTGAAATGGAAAGAAGGAGAAAAGCATGCCGCAACAAACGATACTGATCATTGAAGATGATACGGATATTTTGATGATCGAATCAACGTATCTTCAATCTGCTGGATTTCAAACTATTGTTCGAGAAAATGGGGACCATATTCTTGCCTTCATGGAAGAAAATCCTTGTGATCTGGTTCTATTGGATCTGATGTTACCAGGAATGGATGGGTATGCGATCTGTGAACAGATTCGCAAAAAATATGATATTCCTGTCTTGATGGTCACTGCGCGCAATGAATCGTTGGATAAAATTCGAGGATTCAATTTTGGTGCCGATGATTATATTGCCAAACCATTTGATCCCATGGAATTGACAGCACGTGTCAAAGCCAATCTAAGACAATACCAACGATTGAAACAAACATCCAAATCAAGCGAACCCCAAGCGGAGATCCGTATTGGTGATATCCGCATTTTACCCGATAGTTGGCGCGTATTTAAAAAAGATACCGAAATTCATTTGACCAATCGCGAGTTTGAGTTGTTGACCTTTATGGCCAAAAATCCCAATATTGTCTTCAGTAAAGAACAATTGATGGAAAAAATTTGGAAATATGAGTATGTAGGCGATACCTCTACGGTCATGGTGCATATCAATCGGATTCGTGAAAAGATCGAAGAGGATCCCAAAAAGCCAAAGATCTTAGAAACCATATGGGGTGCTGGGTATCGTTTGAATAATTAAGAAATTGTTTATATATCCTCTTTTTGTTGTTTAAGTTTGCTTGATAGCATAGGTTCGCAACCAAGGAGGATATTTTTAATGTTGAAAGATAATGTAAATGGTTTTTTTATGGCATTGGCCGACAGTGTACCTGGTGTATCCGGAGGCACTGTTGCCTTTATTTTAGGGTTTTATGATCAATTTATTGGTTCCATCGATCAGTTCATCTTCGGGGATTTGCCCCATAAGAAAAAAGCCTTCTCCTATTTGTTTCGATTAGGTATTGGATGGCTGGTCGGCATGGGTCTTGCTGTTTTGGTCTTAAATGCTTTGTTTGAACAAAATATTCACTTCGTGAGTTCACTCTTTATTGGCTTTATTTTAGGGTCATTGCCCATCGTTTGTATGGAAGAAAGAGAAGCATTGCACCATCTAAAAAAGGGCATCCCCTATTTGATTTTTGGCATTGCGTTGATTTTTGGAATCACATACTTAAATACACAGATGCAAGCCACTGCCATGGACCTCTCTCATTTTTCCATTGGCCTAGGTATTCAATTGTTTCTCATTGGCATGGTTGCCATTAGTGCTATGTTCTTGCCTGGCGTTTCTGGATCGACCATCCTATTGATCTTTGGTGTGTATATGCCAATGATGAATGCTTTAAAAGAACTCATGCAATTTCATTTGGTTTACCTTCCGGCTATCATCATCTTTATTTTCGGTATTTTGGCTGGCGCCGCCAGTGTGGTACGCTTGATCCAAGCTGGTCTTGAAAATCATCGCCCACAAATGATTTATTTTATTTTAGGTATGATGGCTGCATCATTATACGCTGTCAAGATGGGACCCACCACTTTGCGGGTACCGCAAGTCCCATTGACTGGATCCAATTTTCATATCGTTGCTTGTTTGATTGGTATTGCCCTTGTGGTAGGTATGCATATTCGATCCGTTGCGCTTAGTACTGATACTCCTCTTGATTGATGATCAATGTCCAAATGGTCAAAAAGAAACAAATGGTGTTTGCCAGGGTGGTGACAAGCCAAAGACCATCGGCGCCCAGCCATAAAGGCAATACATAAATCGCAATCAGTTGGAGGACCAAGGTTCGCATGACCGATAAAAAAGCCGAGACACGACCATTGTTTAAAGCCGTGAAGAAACCGGACCCAAAAGTGTTGTAGCCCATGGTCAGATAAGATAGGGAATACAAATGAAAGCCATGAACCGTCAATGCCATAAGGATAGCGTCATAGCCCACAAAGATCCGAACCAAAAAGGTGGCACCGACCTCTGAAAAAATCGTTAAGACCACCGATGTGATCAGGATCATGATCGTGGATCGTCGTAATAAGCCTTTCAATTCATCGGTATGATGGGCACCATAGTGATAGCCAACGATTGGGGATACTCCCATGGTATAACCAAAGAAAATGCTCGCAAAGATAAAGTTGACATACATAATGACACCATAGGCAGCTACTCCATTGGTACCGGCATACTTTAATAGTTGCAGATTATACAACATTCCCACCAAGGAAGTGGCAGCATTCGATAGAAATTCGGATGCTCCATTGGTACTGGCTTTAAGGATGGCTTGCGTATCCATATGGGTCTTGCCCAATCGTAACGTCGTTGAATTGGGAAGAAAGAAAAAGACCAAAGGAACCGATCCGCCAATGATCTCACTCATGACAGTGGCTGAAGCGGCCCCAGCCAATCCCCAGCCCAAACGACCAACAAATACGTAGTCTAAGATCATATTGGTACAACCAGCCAAGATCGTGATCTTTAAGCCTAGTTTGGGACGCTCTGCCGTTACTAAAAAGCTTTGAAAAAGATTTTGGAGCATAAAAAAAGGCAAGCTGATCATACAAATACGGATATATAAAATGGCATAGGGCATCATTTGTGAAGTCGCACCCAATATTCTTGAAACTTGGGGCGCGGCAATGAAGCCAAACAAGGATAAACAAACACCACATCCAAATAGAACATAGACCAATAGAGAAAAGATCTCATTGGCCTTTTTGTTATCTTTCATGCCCAATGTCATAGATACCAAAGCGGTGCCACCTGTACCAAACATGAAGCCAATGGCCGATAAGATCATGATAAAAGGCATGACTAGATTCAAGGAAGCAAAAGGAACAGCTCCCACATAGTTCGAAACAAAAAAGCCATCGACCATACCATAAATGGAAGTAAAGATCATCATAGTGATGGATGGAAGCGTAAAGCGAATGAGTTTACGATACGTAAAATGATCGGATAATTGAATGTTCATGCCTTATCTCCTTTCTTTGATCGTGTCGACCACATGACGCAATTGATCACGATACCGACAATTAAGTTTTAAAAACAAATCAATTTCTTCTTGGGACCAATCATCAAAAATTTTTTCTTCCGCTTGGATGAACGGCCCCAAAACGTCTTGTAAGATTTGAGTTCCCAATGCGGTAAACGAAATGATCTTTCGATGGTGGGTACGCTTTCCCAACTGGACCCAACCTTCTTTTTCCATCCGAGCAATGGCAGAATTGACCGTTTGTTTGGTCATGCCCGTTCGATTGATGATGTCACTTTGCGTCAGTTTTTTATAATCATGTAAAAGATATAAGATGATCATTTCACTATCTGCCAGACCCATTTTGTGACTGGCTGTGTGATAGAGATAATTGATTTCATCATTGATTCGATTGAAACGTTGTATGGTTTGCATAATAGACCTCCATAGCCTATGCATTACCATAGTCCGATATCGGACTTATGTCAATCAAAGTGCGTCTATAATTATCCAACGAATGCGATGTTTCATGTTACAATAGGATTATGAAAAAATTTCCTTATGATGTAGACATGGGCTCTATCATGGATTTTGTCGAAGACCACTTTATGTTGGTGATCAAAGATGAATCCTGGGCAGAAGAAGAATTAGCCATGTTAAAGAAACCACTAGATTTACATTTCTGTTATACCCAAGATATTGCCATCTTTGTCTTAGAAGGTGGCGATATTGATTCCAGCGATTTCTATTTCAATATTCAAGAATGCGATTGGAAAGAGGAATTGTTGAAACAAACCACATTGGATATTGAATTATTCTTACTGGATAAAAAGAATCGTATTTGTTGGTCCAAACGAAAAACGTTGACAGCACAACAAAGTGAAAAAATTCTTGCTTGTCTACGTAAGCAAGAACAAGTACAATTTATGCCAGATGAATATGATATCAATGTGATGGGCATCCAAAGTGCGTATCAACCGTATGAATTGAATAAATTCGCGGTGGAATCAATCAAATTTTAGGAGGGAACAATGAACGCAATTATCAGTGTAATTGGCAAAGATAGAGTAGGTATCTTAGCGATGGTAGCGAGTGAATGTGCAAACTACAATGTGAATATCGAAGACGTATCACAAACGATCGTCAATAGTATGTTTACCATGACCATGGGTATTTCCATCGATGACATGAAAGGTGAATTTACCGATTTTGTTGATCATATGGAAGCCAAAGGAAAAGAAACCAATTTAGTGATTCGAGTCATGCATCAGGATATTTTTAATTCGATGCATCGAATCTAGGGGGCATTGTATGCACGATAATGAAATTCTACAAACGATTAAAATGATCGATGAAGAAACATTAGACATTCGAACGATCACCATGGGTATTTCATTGATTGACTGCATGGATCCAGACATTCATGTGTCTTGTCAAAAAGTGGAAGAGAAAATATGTCGTTTGGCCAAAGACTTAGTTTCAACAGCCAATACGATCGAAAAAACCTATGGTATTCCCATTGTCAATAAACGAATCAGTGTCACACCGATTTCTATGTTAGTGGGCGTATCCGGTGGCAATCCCGTTGAATATGCTTTGACCTTAGAAAAATGTGCCCAAAAGTTAGGCGTTGATTTTATTGGGGGCTATTCCGCCTTGGTACAAAAAGGCTATGCTGCTGGGGATGAAGCCTTGATTGATTCGATTCCCGAAGCCTTAGCGAAGACCCAACATGTATGTTCCAGTGTCAATATTGGTTCGACCAAAGCGGGCATCAACATGGATGCCGTCAAAAAAATGGGAACGATCGTCAAACAATGTTCCGAATGGACCAAAGATGACAATTGTTTAGGTGCTGCCAAATTGGTCATTTTCTGTAATGCGGTCGAAGATAATCCATTTATGGCAGGGGCTTTCCATGGCGTTGGTGAACCCGATTGTGAGATCCATGTCGGCGTATCCGGACCGGGGGTCGTTCGTGCCGCTTTGGCTAAAGCCGACAAAAACTTACCGATGGATGAAGTGGCCGATTTGATCAAACGAACTGCTTTTAAGATTACCCGCATGGGCCAATTGGTAGGAACAGTAGCCTCCAAAGCTTTGGGTGTACCCTTTGGCATCGTGGACTTATCCTTAGCACCAACACCAGCTGTAGGCGATAGTGTGGCTCATATCTTGGAAGAAATTGGTGTATCCACTTGTGGTGGCTATGGCACCACTGCCGCCTTAGCTATGTTGAATGATGCCGTTAAAAAAGGTGGCGTCATGGCAACTGGTCATGTAGGTGGTTTATCCGGTGCATTTATTCCAGTTAGTGAAGATGCTGGTATGATCGATGCCGCTCGATCGGGCGTATTGAAACTGGAAAAATTAGAAGCGATGACCGCTGTATGTAGTGTTGGCTTGGATATGATCATCCTTCCGGGTGATACCTCGGCTTCCGTTATTTCCGGTATTATTGCCGATGAAGCTGCCATTGGTATGGTCAACACCAAAACAACGGCGGTACGTGTGATTCCAGCCATTGGCAAAGATGTCGGAGATGAATTGAATTTTGGTGGCTTGTTAGGTGCAGGACCTGTGATGCCAGTCAACCAAACCGAAAATGATATCATGATCCAGCGTGGTGGCCGTATTCCAGCGCCTTTGCAAGCATTGAAAAACTAGTGAAAATTTCTTGCAAATTGTTTTGGCATGTGTATAATAATTTTATAAACAAAGAAGAGAAGGAGTACAAATCGAATACTTGCTAGAGAATTGGCGGTTGGTGCAAGCCATGAAGGATAGATTTGGAACGTGTCTTGGAGTTACGTTGTCGAAAAATGGAGGCAACGTCGTGAATTCGCGTTAAGAATGAGGTGTCATCCATACAAAGTGGATGGAACTAAGGTGGTACCGCGATAACTTGTCGTCCTTTCTATTGAAGGACGGCTTTTTTTGTGGAGAAAGGGAGAAGCAAGATGAATAAAAAAATTCTAAAAGTAGCGCTCGCATTTGCGATGACATTATCGTTAGTTGGTCTTGGAACGCAACAAGTTTGTGCAAAAGATGAAACGGAAGTAATCACAGTGGGGATCTCACCCGACTATAAACCGTATGAATCTTTGACAAAGAAAAACAAGATGGTTGGTTTTGATATTGATATGGTTTCTCATTTCCAAAAATATTTGAGCAAAGAAGAAGGCCATACCGTAAAATTCAAATACAAGAAGATGGATTTTGACAATATCATTACGCAAATCAATGGCGGTCAGGTCGATGTGGGTATTTCCGGCTTTACATATAGTAAAAAACGTAAAGTAGAATGGTCAGATCCATATACGAAGACAGGACAAGTTGCTGTTGTGGCCAAAGATTCCGATATGAGTTCTGTCGATGATCTAAAAGATAAGAAATTGGTCGCTCAAACAGGTTCTACTGGTGAAGAAGCTGCCAAGGAAACAAGCTCTGACACAACCGGTTTAAAAGATGTCCAAGATATCATGAACGCAATCAAAGCCAATCAATACGATGCAGCTATCGTTGATAGTGCGGTTGCGAAAGAATATGCTTCGAGTGGTGAATATAAAGTATTGGATGGTTCTTTGAAAGATGAAGAGAACTATATCATTGCGAAAAAAGGAAACACGAAGATGATCAAGAAGATCAACAAAGCCATCAAAGAATTTAAATCCAGCGATGATTATAAGAAATTGTGTGACAAATACGGTGTATTACCATTAGACGAATAAAAAAACAGAAAAGAGAGTGATAGAATGTTTCCAGCATTTAATCAAATTTTTACCGCCGAAAACGTATTCTATCTATTTAAGGGAGCGCTGCTATCATTATTGATAGCGGCGATTTCCTTATTGATAGGATTGCTTTTAGGTATATTAGGAGCCAGTGGCAAACGATCCAAACACGCTGTGCCCAGAGCCATTGCCAATTTTTATGTGGAAGTGATTCGTGGTACACCCTTATTGCTACAGATCCTGATCATTTTTTCCGTCATTCCATCAATCTATACAGCGATGACCGGTGGTGTATTACGTATCAATGTTTATTATATTGGTATCATTGCGATGTCAATCAATAGTGGTGCTTATCAGACCGAACTGATTCGTAGTGGCATCAATGGTGTCGATCGTGGTCAATGGGAAGCTTGTGAGACTTTGGGTCTGACCAATAAACAAATGATGCGATTTGTGATCTTGCCCCAAGCCTTTAAACGCATCGTACCACCAGTTATCAGTGAATTCATTACCTTGATCAAAGATTCATCTTTGATCTCAACCATTGGTGCGGTGGAATTATTAAAAGGTGCACAAGTTTTAGGTACTGAATATTATGATGTCATGTCCCCTTATGTATTGGCTGCCATTTTCTATTTGATCATGACAATCAGTATTTCCTTTGTGGGACGTTATGTAGAAAAGAGGTTATCAGCCAGTGATTAAAGTTGACCATATTAGTAAACATTTTGAACATACCCAAGCACTGTCTGATGTTAGCTTGGAAATTCAAAAAGGAGAAATTGTCAGTTTGATTGGACCTTCCGGTTCCGGTAAGAGTACACTGCTTCGTTGTATTCATGGTTTGGAACATCCCGAAAGCGGCAAGATCTATTTGGAAGAGGAATGGATGGACCCATCCAATGAAGCAAAATTTCGTGCCCAACGATCAAAGATGGGATTTGTGTTCCAACACTTCAATTTATTTCCCAATATGACCGTCATTGAAAATTGTACGTTGGCGCAGATCAATGTCTTACAGCGTTCGCCTGAAGAATCCGAAAAAATTGCGATGCGATATTTGGATCGTGTAGGCTTAGCCGAAAAACGTGATGAATATCCCAATAAATTATCTGGTGGACAAAAACAGCGTGTAGCGATAGCTCGTGCACTCTGTTTACATCCTGAAATCATGTTGTTTGATGAACCCACTTCAGCCTTAGATCCAGAAATGATCAAAGAAGTATTAGAAGTTATGACGGATCTTGCCAAAGAAGGAATGACCATGATCGTTGTGACCCATGAAATGGGATTTGCCCGGAAAGTAGGTAGTCGCGTGGTTTTCTTGGATAGTGGTAAAATTATTGAAGATGCACCAAGTGAACAATTCTTTACGAATCCACAATCGGATCGAGCAAAAGATTTCTTAAGTAAGGTATTCTATCAATGAAAATCAACGACTTCAAAGTGGAACAATGGATGAATGATCATGAAAAAAAAGCCATCTATAATTTGACGGATACATGTGTGAAAGCTTGTACCTGGCAAGAATTGATGGAACGAGTAGATATCGATCCAGATCTGGGTCTGGATTATGGAGATATTACGGGATCGGAAGCGGTAAAACAAGCCATATTGAGCTTGTATACCACCCATGATCTAAAATCCTTAACGATGTTTCATGGATGTTTAGAAGCCAATCAACATGTGATGGACACTCTTTTAGAACCAAAAGATCATATCATTACCTATACGCCGGGTTATCAACAATTTTGGGATTATCCACGATCTCTAGGGGTAGACGCAACCTTGTTAGCGTTAAAAGAAGAAATGGGATGGATGCCAAATATCGATGAATTGAAAGAAAGTATTCGATCCAACACCAAAATGATCATCTTAAATAATCCCAATAATCCAACCGGCACGATGTTTCCAAGATCGTTTATGGAACCATTGATCCAGATTTGTAAAGAAAAGGGGATTTGGATCTTATGTGATGAAGTTTATCGCGGGTTTGATGATCAACCAAGCATTAGTGATCTCTATGAAAAAGGCATTGCCACAAGTTCATTAAGTAAAGTGTTTGCGTTGCCAGGCTTACGATATGGATGGGTCAAAGCCTGCCCATCTTTGATTTCGAAGATCAATGTGCGTCGTGACTATACCATGATCTCAACGGGTCCATTGATGGACACGATAGCTGCCCAAGTGCTCGCTCATAAAGACGAGATCCTGCAAAAGAATAAAGCCTATATTGAACAGAATAAACACATCTTTACCACATGGGAACAAACTCAATCGCATTATCATCTGATCATGCCAAAGGCAGGAACGGTTGGTTTCTTATCGTATGATATGGATATTTCCAGTACCGATCTAGCCAATCGATTACTGGATGAAGAAGGTATTTTCTTTGTGCCCGGTTCTTGTTTTGGCTTTGATCACCATGTTCGCTTTGGTTTGGGACAAGATTCCCATCTGTTAGAAAAGGGACTCCAAAAGTTATCTGTATGGACGAATCGCCAATTTGGTTGATTCGTCCTTTTGTGTTAAAATTGAGATACATTTAGAGGAATCAGTATGAAAAAATGTCTATTAGTATGTCTGTTGATCCTATTAAGTGGATGTGCAAGAATCAGCGATATCATCCATAATGATACGGATAAGGCACCGGTTTCAAAAACGGAAGAAGATACAACGAAAAAAAATGCCGTATGTACAGGAGATAACGAAGAAAGCATCACATTGGAAGTCAAAGGCGATGCCATTCAAAGCATGAAACAAGTTTCTTTTTTGACCTTTAAAGACATGGGCATTTCCATTAGTGATGATATGGATAAGACCAAAATACAAGATTCGATCAATCAGTCGTTACAAGATAAATATAAAGATCTAAAAGGCGTATCCGTAACAGGTACTTTGATGGATTCCAAAGTTGAGATCACGACAACGATCAATTTTAATGAAGCGGATTTTGATGCATTGGTAGATGCCGGTCTTTTAAGTAAGGGAACCAAAGGCAATAAGGTCGTTTCTTTAAAGAAGACCATGAAGGCGTATAAAGCCGATGGTTATGCATGTAAGGTAAGTAGCTAAGCGGTCCAACCGCTTTTTTCGTGGAGGACGTATGCGATATTATATAGCGGATTGTCATTTTTATCACAAAGCACTATTGGAACATATGGATCGTCGTGGTTTTGATAGCGTAGAAACGATGAATGAATATATGATCGAACAATGGAATAAAAAAGTCCGAAAAAATGACGAAGTCGTGATCTTAGGAGATTTATCTTGGGGAAATTTGGCCCAGACCCAACAGATCCTCGATCAGCTCCAAGGACACTTATTTATGATTCGGGGAAATCATGACTATTTTTTAGATGACAAACAATTTGATCGAAGTCAATTTGGCTGGATCGAAACCTATAAGGAATTAAAGGATAATAAGCGAAAGGTGGTTTTGTGTCATTATCCGATTGCTTGTTACAATGGGCAATATCGAAAAAGTGAAGATGGCCAAGCCAAGACATATATGTTGCATGGACATATTCATAATACCCAAGACCAGCCGATCTTAGATGCCTATCAAGATTATGTCCATCGCCAATGGCATGATGCGATTGGTGGCGGTAAAGAACATATTCCATGTCAGATCATTAATTGTTTTTGTATGTATTCGGATTATCAACCAATGACTTTGGATGAATGGATCGAAATTGATAAAAAGAGAAGACAAAGTACTAAAATAAATGATACAATATGACAAAGGTGGGTCATATGGAACATTTAAATACGGAAAAAGGAGCCAAAGCGCTATATATTCAAATTAAAGATATTTATCGGCATAAAATATTGAATGGCGATCTAAAATTAGGTGATCGCATTGAAAGTGAATTAGAGATCCAACAAAAATATAATGTCTCGAGAATCACGGCTCGACAAGCCATTCTGGATCTAGAAAAAGAAGGAATGGTCAAACGAGGACGAGGAAAAGGAACCTTTGTGATCTGGCGACCTGGCATTGAAGAAGATTTGATGCATGTATCCAGCTTTACGCAAGAAATGGAAGCCGCTGGCCGCGTTCCTGGCACCAGTTCAGTCAGCATCACCAAGGAATATTTGGACCAAGCAACTGCTCAAGAATTCCAAGCTTCGACGGATGAATTGATGTATTGTGTACGACGCGTACGAACAGCCGATGACATCAAGATCGTTTATATGGTGAGTTATTATCCATTGGAAACGCATTTACCCATGGATCCCGAACGTATTCGCAACTCCATTTATGAGATCCTCGATTATACTGGATCTGGAGTACCAACCCATATCGTGGAGAAGATCCGTGCGGAACTGCCCAATGAAGAAACAGTTGAGGCATTGAATATTTCCAAGACTCAACCCATCTTGTATCGTTCACGAATTGGCTATAGTGAGGAACATAAATTGGTGGAATTGTCGAAGTGCTATTTTCGTGGTGATTTATATTCCTACTGCATCACTACTTCCAATGAAGACGAAGAGGCCATGAAATGATTTATAATTTTAATTTAGGCATTGGCTGGGCATCCAGTGGGGTGGAGTATGCCCAATTGTATCGAGCACGAATGTTGCGTGGTATCGATGCGCCCGCCCGCTTTATCTTTACCGATATGTTTCCCCAAGAAAATATCGAACATTACACCAAAAAGATGGGGTTTAAAGATAAAGAAATTTTATGGCTCTATACTTTTTTTACGGATTTTCAAATTGCCCCAGTCACCTATACGTTGGATCGTTTTCTACAAACCCTAACGCATACCGAACATACGATGCATCGAACTGGTAAGATTGGCCGTCTTTATCTAAATGATCATGATTTTTGTACCTTCTATTTCGTCAATGAAAAAGAAGACTACTTGCATCGGGTGGAATATGTATCCAATGGCCTTTTGATTCGCAAGGACTATTTTACCTATGGACGCATCTATACCGAATACTATGCGCCATTAGACAACAAAGCGCATTTGTATCTTCGTCGTTTTTTTAATACCGATGGCACGATTGCCTATGAAGAAATCATCGATGATGGGGATGTAATGTATCGCTTTTCCGACCAAATTTTTTATTCAAAAGAGGAATTGGTTGGTTATATGGTGAAGTGCTTACATTTGAAATCCAAAGACGTAGTGATCATTGATCGAACGACCGGGATTGGACAGGCCATCCTCCAAAATTGTGCATCCGCCAAGGTCGGCATTGTCGTTCATGCCGATCATTATAGTGCGGGCAGTACCAATGAAACGAATATCCTTTGGAACAACTATTATGAATATTCTTTTGATAGGGCCCGTCATATCGATTTTTTTATTACCTCGACCCATGCGCAACGGGATCGTATGCGTGCACAATTCAAACAATATGTAGGCAAAGTTCCACATATCGTTACCATTCCGGTCGGTAGTTTGGATAAGCTTCGCTATCCAACCGCTCAACGAAAACCGTATTCCATCGTTACGGCGAGTCGTTTGGCTTCTGAAAAACATGTGGATTGGATCATCCAAGCTTGTGTACAAGCCAAACAAGAAATTCCTGCCTTAACTTTGGATATTTATGGAGCAGGCAACGAACAACAACGATTGTCGCAACTGATCCAAGAAAACCAAGCAGATAGCTATATCCACTTGATGGGACAACAAGATATGACCGATGTGTATCAAAACTATGAGCTCTATCTATCAGGATCTACCAGTGAAGGATTTGGTTTAAGCTTGATGGAAGCCATTGGTGGCGGCCTGCCTATGATTGGGTTTGACGTTCCCTATGGTAATCCAACCTTTATTGAAGATGGTAAAAATGGGTATTTGATCCCGGTGGATGAACATACATCCATACAAGATCATGTGAATGGGTTGTATACCGCTGTGGTCCAATTTTTTAAAACGGCGGATCGGCTTTCGTTTCAAAAACATTCCTACGCGATCGCACGATCGTATGTAACAGAAAAGGTGATGCAGAAATGGAAAAAAATCATCCAGTAGAAATGGGTATATTATTGTTGGATCATTATGATGAAATGGCCGATCTGTTGAAACAATCCTTCCGCCTTGCGGGGTTTACTGGACCTGTCTTGGTATTAGAAGACAAAGGCTTTTTACCATCGGATGTTTTATCTGTGTTTCGATGGTTTTGCCAAGATGTGAGCTCGAAACCAACAAAAACCTATCGTTGGATGCATGCCGGATGGCAAGTGGGGAACCCACGCTATTTTAACCAGATCGAATTGCCGGATTATTGGGAAATCAGTGGCAACAACAATGGTGCTGAGATCCATGATCTCCATCATTTGCGAGGTCGCATCTTTTATGCACCACCCAGACATCGTCGATTGGTGAGTGAAGTGGATTGGCTGAACGAAGACGGCATTGTTCGATGCACGGATCACTATGATGATCATGGTATTTTATATGCCCGAACTATCTTTAATCGCACCGGCAAACGATTTTGTCGTTCTTGGTTTGATGGCGCAGGGCATGAATGCGTGGTCGAAAACTATGTAACGGGTGATATCATCGTGAATCGGCATCACAAGACTTTTGTATATAAAAATCGAACGGCATTCGCCATTGAAATGCTCCATGAATTAAAAGCAGATGGACAATGCATCTTCTATAATTCTTTATCGACGCCTCTGTTTATTAGTGAGTCTTTCTCATCGAAGAATCTGCTCTTTTGGCAAGAAGGTGCACGAAATGATATTCCGGGAAATATGCAGATGATCTTGAAGGGGCAATCGTATACATCCAAGATTTATGTACAAGATCAAGCCAGTTGGCAAAAGCTTGTAGAATTGGGGGCTTCCAAAGAATGGTTACAACCATTTGGTTTTATCTATCCTTTTGTCAGAAAAAATCAACGACGCCCTCATATTTTGATTTGTACCAATTCCGATCAAATTGAAGAATTGGAATTCTTGGTGACACACTTATCGCAAATGGTATTTCATATTGCGGCCATTACGGAAATGTCCAGTCGGCTTTTAGCATTTGGAAAATATCCCCATGTCAAGCTCTATCCAACCGTAAAAACAGAAGTTGTGGATGACTTGTTTCAAATCTGCGATTATTATTTTGATATCAATCATGGGGATGAGATCCTTTCCAGTGTAAAAAGAGCGTTTCTCAATGATCAATTGATCTTAGGCTTTACCAATACGATCCATCGTCGTCGTTATATCGCAAAAGAACATATCTTTTCGGATGCAAAAGAATTGTGTGCCTTGGCCTCCGATACCGAAAAATTGCCTGCGGCATTAGACCGACAAAAAAAAGCCGCAATGAGTGAAGATGTCGAAGCCTATCGAGCCTTATTTGACCATATATAAGCAGATAAGCCTATCTTGTCTGCTTTTTTTCATGTTTTTTAAAAAAACGCGTATAATTAAAGAAGCTAAATTAAAAACTATCTATATGAGGAGCATATGTATGAAATATAAATTATTCCATAGGATCCATGATTTATACACCACCAAATCCGACTCGGATATTTCGTTTGAAGATCCGCGTGTCAAAGCGGATCTTTATTATGACGATTTGTATTATGGCATCATTTCAGCCACTTTGATTTGTATTCTTTCCTTGTTTGGTTTGATTAGTACATTTGCACCTTATTCCCAAGGAAGTGTTTTACGCTTTGTGAATGCGACACAAGTCTATATTTTGGTGATATTGACCGATATCATTTTTTTATTTTTGTTGGCACGTCGGCGCATTCACTTTCAAGCTAGCCAATTGAAGCAAATTCGCCATTTGCTGTATTGGTTCATGGGCATCAATATGGTGCTAGCCAGTTTGACCTTCTATACGACGGAACAAGGCAGCAGTTTTTTCTTTGAATACATTCTGATCACCATGATCATTTATTTGCTCCCCAATGTATTGATGACAACACAGATACGCAATATGATCATCAACTTGATTTCGGTAGCGATCGTTTTAGGATCAACGCATCATATCATCGCTACCCAAGATATGTTTGATATCATTTCGTTGCATTTGATTTGTTGTTTTGTCAATTGGATCCGCTTGCAGAATTTTTTCTCCATCGAAACCCATAAATTTACGATTGAACAAAAACAAGACGAATTGTATCATAACAGTCGCACCGATGAATTGACAGAACTTTTGAATCGAACAGCTTTACGCGATGACTTTCCTTATTTTATTGGGAAACCCATTTGTATTGCGATGATCGATTTGGATTTCTTTAAAAAATATAACGATGCCTATGGTCATGCTTATGGGGATACAGTTTTGACATTAACAGGAAAATATTTAAAAACCATTTTTGATCGTAAGGGAGAACATTGCTATCGCTATGGTGGCGATGAATTTATGGTCATTGCCGAAGAAAGCGATGCCGATTTATTCTATGATAAATTGAAGAACTTTGAAAAGCGTTTGGAAACAAGACCCGATGAAATCGAGATCAATTGCAGCATTGGATATTGTGAAGGAATGCCTCATTCAACCAGTGAATTGCGTTCTTTGATTCGCGTGGCCGATCGCTATTTATATCGAGCCAAGAGTGAAGGTACCGGAAAAATTGAAGGGAGCCGCATTGATCAAAAAACCAAAGATGCGCAACTTTTGTCGGATGAGAACACGATGTTACAAAATTTAAAGGGTCTGAATCTAGACGCAAAATCAAGACGAGATTCACAAACCGGGCGAAATCGGATGAATACGTTCTTTATCATCATGCAGGAATGGCGCAACAAAGAACGAAATATTGAAAAAGAAGGTGAATTGGTCGTCCTGTATTTTAATTTAGTGAATTTTCGCTTGATCAACTTGCAGTATGGCATTGCCAATGGCGATGAAATTTTGCGAGCCATGGATTTTTGTTTGGCAGAATGCTTTCCTCATGATGTTGTTTCCAATTTGGGTGGTGATCATTTTGCAGTCCTCACCGATACCCTTCATATGGAAGAAAGAACGGCCAATGTATTTGAAAAAATACGGAATATATTCCCAAACAGTGTGGAATGCAGTGTCGGCGCTTGTGTATGGGACGATCACACATTGGATCCCGAAACGATTTGCTCTCGTGCAGAGGTGGCTGCGGATGAAAATCGCAAATATTTGAAGACGAATATCACTTACTACACCAAAGAGCTTGGCCATCATTTAGCGATATCAGAATATGTGGTCGCTCATCTGGATGAGGCCATTCAGGAAGGCTGGATCGTCGTCTATTACCAACCCATCGTTCGTAGTTTGACCAATAAGATCTGTGGTGTTGAAGCATTGGCTCGTTGGCAAGATCCCCAATATGGGATGTTAGCACCGAGTGATTTTATTGGTGCTTTGGAAGATGTCCGTTTGATCTGGAAACTCGATCTTCATGTGGTTACGCAAGTGGTTCGAGGGATTGCCAATCGCTATCAACGAGGAATTCCGGAAATTCCCGTATCTATTAATTTGTCTCGTTTGGATTTTTTGTATTGCGATATTTTCCATGAAATCGAAACCATTGTCAAAACCTATAATATTCCAAGACGGATGTTACATATTGAAGTCACGGAAAGTCTTATGACTTCAACGGAAAAAGAAGTTTTAGATGCTCTGCAGTCGTTTAGGGATGTGGGGTATGAAATCTGGATGGATGATTTTGGTAGTGGCTATTCCACCCTGAATTTATTGAAAGATTATTCCTTTGATTTATTGAAGCTGGATATGATCTTTTTGCACAGTCGATCAAAGCGTTCTTATGAAATCATTGCTTCGGTGATTGAAATGGATAAGAAGATTGGTATCCGTACTCTTGCAGAAGGCGTGGAGACCCAAGAACAAGTAGACTTCTTGAAAAAAGCTGGTTGCGAAAAGATGCAAGGCTATTTCTTTGGGAAACCATTGCCATTTGATGAGATGTTGCAGAAAAGTGTCGCCAAAGGATTAAGTATTGAAGATGCGCAACAAAAAATCTGTTATGACGCTCTTGGTACGATTGATTTTATGACCGATATCGCATTGACCATAGTGGAAGAACAAAACAATACGTATCAAGTGCTGTTCATGAATGATCCTGGATTGATTCTTCTGCATCAGGATGGTTTTACCGATTTGAAAGAATGGCAAAATTACTTGAATGATCGCAATAATGTGACCATGCAGGCATTATTTGAAGCGGGAAAATACACTGTTCTATCGGGAAATATTGGGGAAGTGAAAACTGTATTTCATGGCAAAGAGCGGTTATTAAAATATCGCTTATTAGGTACCTATAATGATACGCATTTGTATGCGATCCATATCTTTGATCATGCTTCTTCAAGTGATGAATTGTCGACCAAGAATCAGATGTTGATGAATTTGACCTATTTTTATCCGTATATTTTCACGATCGATGGGAAAGATCTGACCATTCAGAATACGCGGTTTACGGCGAATTCGACCATTCATAGTCATGTATATCCAATCAAAGATTCTGATGGCAGATATAATATTCTTTTGCCAAAGATCTTTATTGAAGATCAATCGCGATATGATGCATTTATCGATCCAATCACATTGATGGAGCGATTAGAAAAAGCAAAGGCCCAAATGCTCAAAGGGGTATTCCGTACAGAGGATGGAAAAGGGCAATTTGTATGGATGGTGCATCAACTTCTATTAACGCCCAATGCGAATAGTCCGAAAATTTTATATGTGATTCGTACTATGGATTTCTATGTACGATCAAATACATCCAAACGAATGACCAATTTGAATACCAAGACTTTGATCGATCATATTCCGTTGCCTGTCTTCTGGAAAGATACAAAACATAAATTTTTAGATGTGAATCCGTATTATATGCATTATTTTGGCTTGGATTCAAAAAAAGATATCTTAGGAAAGACCGATGCAGTGATGGGATGGCATCCCAATGATGAATTCTATAAAGATATGGAAGAACAGATCCTGAAGTCGGGGAATGTGTATACCAATGTGCCTGGTCGATGCATTGCGAATGGTGTATGTCATGATGTCTTAATGAGTGAATGGCCAACGTATCAAAATGGAAAGATCACTGGATCCATGGGCTTCTTTGTGGAAGAAACATTGGTGTGTGAAAATACAAAGGTTTCTGAACGGCTGGAATCTTCCCATGAATTTTTAACCATGGAGCAATTTTTTGACGAATTGATTTCATATGAGATGGACTATCAATTGAATAAACGTGACTTTGGTGTGTTATATATTTATATTCCCGAATTGCTTCGTATTGCGGAAAATTATGATCATCATACGATGTATAGAGTCATGCATGCATGCAAAGATGCAATCGTCCAAGTTGTTGATCATAAAGTTTCCATCACCTATATTGGCGTGGGTAAATTTGTCGTCTTGATCCCATATACATCGAAAGATGAATTGACAAAATATGCACCTGCCATCAAGGAGCATATTGATGCAATTCGACAAGTGGAGGATATTCCGTGTTCCTTGTATGCCAAGATCCGGATCATTTATGCCAACCAAGTCAAGAAGATCAATCAGCAATTGATGCAAGTGGTTCAGCAAAATGAAGAAATCGATGATACCTACGATACCGTTGACAAAGTAGCTACAACCAATACCTTTTTGCAGACATTGATGTATGATGCACCTATTGGCTGTTATGTATTACGCCCAGATCATATGGTTGTGTATTGGAATGCCGAAGCTGAGAAAGTATTGGGATTCTCAGCCGAAGAAATGCAAGGCAGAAAATGTGTGGATATGCCTTTGGGCTGTGCCTTTACCGATGGCAAACATGTTTCTAATGCCCATTGTCCAGCAACGATGGCCTTCATTACTGGAAAACCACAATCGTTGCAGATGTTCATGCGTCATAAAGATGGTCATGATCTCTTGATTTATAATACGTTGATTCCGATCAAAGATCAGGAAGATAAGGTCGTTGAATTGGTTTCTTTCTTTATTCCACTGGTCAATAATGATTATGATCAAAAGGTGATCCAAAATATCTATGAAATCGCTACACGGGATCCATTGAGTTGTCTACCTGGTCGAAAATATATGGAATATTGTTTGGATGAAGCCGTAGAAATTTTCCGTCGTACGAAACAGCCTTTTGCCGTTCTCTATGCGGATGTCAATGAATTTCATGAAGTCAATAATACCTATGGACATAGTATGGGGGATGCTTTGTTGCGTCAATTTGGCTTAAGTCTGAAAAAGAATGGCCGAAAAGCCGATATCTTCTGTCGATGGGGTGGCGATGAGTTTGTTGGTTTATTGCGTTTGCAAGAGCCTGGTGATTGTGAAGGTGCCGCTCATCGTTTTATGCGGTTGGCCAAGAAGTGTGAAGTGAGTGAAAATGGCCAAACGCTATCTTGTCAAACGGCCATTGGGATTACGGTCGTACGTGAAAATGATACCGTTCAATCGATCATTGCCCGGGCGGATTCCTATATGTATCAAGCCAAAAAACAAAAGGAAGTAAAGATCGTTACCGATCAGAATGCGGAATAATTGGTGAATCATGAAGAAATATCAAACCTATGAGTTGGATCCTGTGACAGGTTCTTTAAATATAAAAACGTTTTTAAAAGAGCTGGATGCGTTTATTCTTGAAGAAAATGCCAAAGGATCTTTAGAAGAGCATGTATTAGTATGCTTGAATATTCGCAATTTTAAATTTTATAATTTAAAATATGGACACGAAAAGGGGGATCAGGTCTTATATCAATTGAGTCAACGAATCTATCATGAAAATCCGGAAGGCTTGCAAGGCCGATTTGTGAGTGATCGTTTGGTGGTTGTGTCCAAACAATCGCATATCAATGATTGGATCCAGATGATCAATCGGGAATTTATAAAAAAATATGGATCAAATGGTTTGAAAATGAAGGTGGGTATTCTTCCTTTACAGGCCGATTTCACGGCGGCTCGAGCTTGTGAATTAGCCAAATTGGCTTGCGATTCGATTCGGAATAAATCGGTGAACTTTTGTTACTACAATGATCAAATTGAGCGAAAAGCCCAAAATACGACATATATCATCTCAAACTTTGAACGGGCCTTAAACGAAGGTTGGATCCAGATCTATTATCAACCCATCATTCGCACCCTTACGGATCGTTTATGTGGTATTGAGGCTTTATCACGTTGGATCGATCCCAAACATGGTATGATCTCACCGGCCGATTTTATTCTGGTCTTAGAAGAAAATCAATTGATCACGCGGTTGACACTGTTTGTCTTAGATCAAGTTTGTCAGGAAATGCAACAGATCATGTTTCCAACTCCACGAATCGTACCGGTTTCCATTAACTTATCGCAAATGGATTTTTTAAATTGTGATATTTTTCAGGAAGTAGAAGATCGAGTACAGAAATATGGCATTGCTCGTGATCTTTTGTGTTTTGAAGTGACAGAATCCATGTTGATCGAATATCCAGATATCTTACAACAAGAAATGAAGCGATTCCAAAATGCAGGCTATAAGATCTATATGGATGATTTTGGCAGTGGCTATTCATCTCTTAATGTTCTGAGAAATTATGAATTTGATGATATCAAATTGGATATGATCTTTTTACAACATTTTGATAATCGATCGAAGCGGATGATCCGCTCAGCGGTTTCGATGGTGAAAATGTTGAACAATCAGATCTTGGTAGAAGGCGTCGAAACGAAAGAACAATATGAATTTCTAAAAAGTATTGGGTGTGATAAGGTGCAGGGCTATTATTTTAGTCCACCTGTACCATTGAAATCATTTAAAAAACTGTATGCGCAGGAGCAGCATATTGAGTCGCGTCGCTTTAAACAATATTATGATCAAACCAATACGGTCAATTTTCTTATCGATAAGCCATTAGAAATCATTGATTTTGATGGACAAAAGTTTCGTTTGCTTTATAGCAATGAGCTAGCCAGGGAAACATGGCAAAAAATGCATTTTGCATCGATGGATAAAGTTTTCGAGTTGCTCAATGTACCTTTGTCCCCGTATTTTAATGAATCAAGAGATACATTGAAACGATTACATATTCATAAGACCATTCGTCAAAAATATGGAGTTCATGCTTCGGTTGTCAGTTTGGAAATTACGTTATTGGCAAGAGAAGGAAATCATTATCTTGTGACTACGGAAGCAATGCCAATCGAATCAACAAAAACCAATAATGACATCAATGAAGACTATATTTTACGGGTGTTGTATACCTTGTTTGATGAAGTTTATTTGATCAATTTAAAGACCCATGATTTTCAATCCATAAAACCAGGAAAAAATTATTCGGAAGTGGTCAGAGAATGGGATAAACGGGGTTGGAAAGTAAATGTAAACAAAGCGGCTAAAATGTTTATTTCTATGGATGAGCAAATGGATTTTATCAAATTTGCGGACTTTGATACGTTACAAGAACGCATGGAAAAAAGTCATAGCCATATTTTGAGTCAGATTTTTTTGAGCAAAGGTGCAAAGGGAGCGTATGTCAATAAACTGCATATCATTCAAATGATGCCAGGAACGGATATGGTCATATATAGTTCTCAATATGTGTCTTATCTTCAAAAGCAATGGATCGAAAGAAATAAAGAAATGCCTGATCCTTTGAAGACAGCGATTTGGCAAACGTTTGTCCATTCGCAAACAATGAATATATTTTGGAAAGATGATCAACGTCGTTATCTTGGTGTAAATGATCAATTTATGGAAACGTGTGGTATCCAAGATTTTTCAACCATCATTGGAAAAACCGATGAACAGATGCAATGGTATGTGGATGATCGTCAAATAGAAGACGAAATACAACTGCTTCAAAAAGGTACACTCATTCGTCAGAATAAGGGAAAACGCATCATCCATGGACGAATGCAAGATGTCGTGATATGGGAAGAACCGGTTTATCAAGCGGATAAGATTGTTGGTTTGATCGGCATATTTCTATTGGCCGATGATCCGACAAAAAATAGATCCGATTGGAGCATATTTGAAATTGCCTTACATTTTATGAAGGGTTGGTTGGATCAAAATGAAAAGTTTGCGATGATTTCCATTGATTTTTCCAATTTTTCTTGGGCTAAAAAAAGTTATGGACAGACCGTTACCGATCGCATGTTGACTGCAATGACTTCTCTTTTATTTGATTTTTTAGGGAATCGAGCTTTGATTGGACGCGTCTATAGTGAACGTTTCTTAGCATTCATGAAATACGACCGGAAACAGGAAATTGAAACAATGAAACTGCAGTTATTGGATTATTTTCGAAATATTCATGAATTGGCTGGATATCCAGCAACGTTACATCCGATCATTGATTTGTATTATGCGGAAGATTCCCAAAACATTGCAGCGACCATTGCTGAAGTGTTTGTGAACATGTATAACGAAAATAATAGATAGATAAAACGGGAATCAACCATGGATAGAAAGGGGTCGATTTTTTATAATGAAAACAATCTTTCAAACCGATGAATATCACAAACTATACGATATGCTGGAACTGGGGATTTGTATGATTGCTCAGGATGAAGACGAAACCATTCTTTTTGTCAATAAAGGCATTCTTGATTTATATAATTGTCCGAATCAAGAGGCATTTTTCCAATTAACAGGGGGTCGTTTTGCGGGCATGCGATTGGAAGCCACCGAGCGACTTGCTGAAATGGCGGGTAACCAAACCAATTTTACGATGCATCTTTCGTATCAAACGTTACAACGACATGTACGAGAAGCGGATACTATCATTACGCAAACCATACAACAAGGACGGCCCATTTATATTTTGCAGATGGTGAGTCGGCAAAGTTTGATCGTGGATACGATATCGGATCAATTATCGGGTTTTTTAGCACCTAAAATTTTTTTCCAAAAAGCAAGTGATCTGGCCAAAGTTCGTATGAGTCAGGGAACGTTCACCGCGTATTGTCCGGTGTGTTTTGATATTGTCAATTTCTATTTCTTCAATCGAGATAATACGATAGCGGAAGGCGATAAAACGTTGCACTATGTTTCGGAAACGTTGCGTGAAGTTTTTCCAGATGGTCTTTTGTGCCATGCGAATGCGGATACTTTTTATGCCATATTACCAAGAAATGGTATTTTTACCAAGATCGATGAAGTATGTGCACGGGTGAATCGCTATTTGGGGGATGCAAGATATGCATTAAAAGCGGGTATCGTGATTTATGATCACAATGTCACGATGGCGGAAGTCCAACATAGTTTTGACATGGCCAAAATGGCTTGTGATGTGGCAAAAAACAGTCCCCATCGTTCACATGTCATTTTTCGTCAAGAAATTCAAGATTGGATCGAAAAGCGGGAGTATATCCTAAAAACATTCAATCAAGCCTTAGAAGATGGGCGCATCAAAGTTTTTTATCAACCGATGATTCGTCCTTTATCAGGGAAAATCTGTGGCTTTAAGGCTACGGTTCATTGGGAAGATCCAGTCGTAGGAATCATCGATCCGGATGTGTTTTGGCATGTTTTGGAAGAAGCTCGTTTAGCGGGACGATTGGATATTTTTATGATCGATCGTGTCGTTCATCTTCAATATGAACGAAAGAAAAATCGTTTGCCAGTCTTACCCATTCAGTCTGATATTTCTCGATTGGGTTTTGATTTGATGCATCCATTGGAACATTTAGAAAAAGCTTTAAAGAAATATCCCTTATCACGTGAATGTGTTCGCATTGGCTTTGTAGCCGAAATGCTCAATGATAGTACTGGAAATAGTTTACGCGAGATTTATCGTTTTCATGAGGCAGGTTATTCGCTTTGTTTGAACCATTTTGGCATGGAAAGCTTTTCCAATCACGACGTATATGATATTCCGTTGGAATATGTGGAAATGGATCGATATTTCTGTGATCATTTGGATACAAAGAATCGAACCATCCTCAAAGGTTTTGTGAAGATTGCCAAACAGTTAGGTATTCATACGATGGCCAATGGGGTAGATGGCCAAGAACAATTAGACGTTCTTCAATCGATTGGGTTAGAGAATGTACGTGGTTCCTACATTGGACAATCAAAAATATATGCCAATATGATGGAAGAACTCGCCCAAAAAGGGGTGTGTTTTGAAAATGAGTTGGAATGGCGAGTCTATCAAGCAGCTGGACTTGTGAACATGGATACCGAAGAGTCTCGCTGTCTTTTTCTTGTTGATCATGGAAAGGTTCATATGTTGGCGATGAATGATGCCTATTGGGCCCAAGTAAAAGGAACTGGCATTGTGGATCTAAAGACGGCCAATGAGTTAGTAAGAAAACAAGCAGAAGTATTCCCAAAACGGTTTGAGCGATATATCAATAAAGCTTACGATGAGGATCAGGAAGCTGCTTATTTTGCGACCAAAGATCGGTATATGAAGATGTACACGCATCGAATCGCGGGCGTGCGCCATTTTTGGATTGGTCAATCCAGATTTATCAATGTGCAGTTTGAACAAAAAAGACCAGAAAATGATAAGCTGGACTATTTCTTTCACCATATCACCGTCTTATTTGAAGGAATCTTTTATGGGAATACCCAACAAGATCAGATAGAAGTGATCGCAAGCATGGATCCACGCTTTCCAGCAGAGGAAGTATATGCAAACATGGATACGACTTTGGTTCATTTTTGTCAATGTTATGTGCACGAAGACGATCAAGAACGCTTTTTGCGCTTTTTACCCATCCATGACCAAAATAAAATGGTCAATACGATGAGTGAGAGTTTTCGCATTCGTCAATTGGATGGAAGTTATCGTTGGATCGTTTGTCAAATGGTATCCGGCGAAAAAGATTGGATGCTTTGTACTTGGCCGGCTGTCGATGAGGATCGAACAAATGACAAGTCCGATGAAAAGTCACAGGATCAGATGTTATGGAGTGCTTTTTTGCGTTTTAGTAACTTGCCCTTTTATTGGAAAGATAAAGAATTGAGATACAAAGGCGCGAGCCAGTCCTTTATTCACTTAGTGGGAGAGGATGCAATCTTTGGCCAGCGTGTAGAAAATCTCAAGAGCCAAGCGATAGAAACGATTGATCAACAAGTAATGGATCAGAAAGAAGCCATCGTGACCAATCAACGATATATGCTGTTGAACGGTCAAGAAAAGGTCTATCAAGTGACGGAGTTTCCTTATTATGATGACAACAATAGAGTTGCTGGTGTGGCTGGATGGTTGTATTTGGATGAAGCAACGACTACTGCTTTTGTCGATAAATGGACAGGTTTGATGAATGCCGCCGGTATCTTTTCTGTAGGACTTGCGTTTGATGATGCTTTGCATCAAAAAGGAAAAGGATATGGAGCTATACTCATCACGATCCAAAATTATGAGGATCTTTGTGATACATTTGACTCATCCTTTGGGCAAGATGTACAAAAGAGGATCGCACAAACAATTTTAACTTATGATTTACCAAATGGCGCGGTAGTTGCTCGTATTCGCAATGGATATTTCTTGTTTTTAGGGTCCAATGACATCATGTCACAATTGGAAAAACAAACGATTGATATGATTCAACGAATTCAGGCCCAAAAACAAATCAATGGAATGGCTTGCGATATTGTATTAAATCGGGCCATGGCTTTAGGCATCGAAGCAAAAAGTTTTTTTGATTTGATGGAAATGGTCGTACATAGAGCAACATATGGCCATGAACCCGAAAATTTATTGTCCCAAGAATGGTGGAAAATGGTAGCGATTAGTGCAAAAACGATCGATAAAATACCATATCCAGTCTATCTTGTTGATCCCTATACGAAAAAGTTATTATTTGTGAATCAAAAAATGAAACAAATCGTGAATATGCCGGACCATGAGGACTATTTGAATCATACATGTTACGAATTAGAGGGTAGGAAACAGCCATGTTCCGGCTGTCAATTATGGAATACCTCTCAAACGAGTGAGAGGGCCTATAAGAAAGTGTGGGGCGATGCCAACAAAGAAAGATTCTATGTCAATCATGTGAAGGTGCTTTGGCAAGGACAACATGCGCAAATGGTCATTATGGAGCCAACGGATACAGTGCTGGGTGAAAAACAAGGGAAAAATGAAATTCTAAAGGCCGAGCGTTGGGCGAATGAAGCCATTACGATTGGTCTTAGTGAACCAGAAGCAGATATTGGAATTCAGAAGTGTATTACATTTGTGGCTCAAAATCTACATGCTCAACGATTCTTTATTTTTGAAGAACGAGGACATTCTGAATTAACTTGCACGTATGAATGGACAGAGAAGGGTTTATTACCTTTGAAAGCAGATTTGCGCAGTCTGTCAAGAAGCCATTTTGATGCTTTATATACTGAATTTGAAACGAAAAAAGTTACCATTGTACATGACTATGAAGCGTTTCGAAAAGTGCATCCCGATTTTTCTTTACCTGTCATGGGAGTGCAAAATTATGTGGCGGGACGATTGGTTGTAGGAAATGTTCCGGTTGGTTTTACGATGGTCATCAATTTGACCGAAGATAGTTTAAATCCAGCGGGATATATGTTGGATACATTGACGGATTTTGTGGCTGTCATGTTACGAAATCGAGATAGTTTACAGGCAGCAAAAGAACAAGGACATCGGGATCCTATGACGGGGGTCTTGAATCGTCGGGGCTTTAGTCGTTATGTGGCCCAAAGTCCCTATGTTGGACCGCGTATTTTTCTTTCTTGTGACATCAATGGTTTAAAGAATATCAATGATACGCAAGGACATGAAGCGGGCGATAAATTGATCAAGCGTGCCACCGATATTTTAGTCGATAATGCCGATAAGAATCATGTATTCCGCATGGGTGGTGATGAATTTTTGGTCATTCGTGAAGGGGCAGATGAAAGTGGTGCAAGACAATTGGTACAAGATATCAAGATGGCTGCCCATGCACACGGTTTTGGCATTTCATTAGGTTATGTCGTACATACTGGACGCATCGATGATGTGGATCGTTTGTTGCGCGATGCAGATGCCGCCATGTATCTGGATAAAGGTCATTCCTATCGTCGTCGTGCGACGGATCCAAAGGACTAAATGCGATGAAAACAATAAAACAACTTTTATCGATGCTTGATCATTTTTTGTTTCCCAAGCCAACCTGCGAGGAAAAAGCAGTGATTGATCGAACAATCTTGGCATGGGAATCTGCTTGGCCTCCTTAACGTTGCTTGTATCTTTATATATACCGGTTTGGTCGGTCATGACCGAACAAAAAGATGCCATTGAAATCATTGGGTTGGTTTTAATACAAATCACAAGCATACTGTTTCTTCTTTATGCATGGTCACGTTGGAAAAATAGATCCATCGCTACAAAGATCCCCATGGGAGTTGTCTTGTATACCTATCAGATCTCCTTATTGGTTTTTGAAATCATTCATTCCGTCATGCGGGCCTTTGATCACGGATCGGTATTGGATTTTGTACTGATGTTTCTGATTTGTTTTATGTTTTTTATCGTTCCTGCTTGGATCAATGCCATCTTAAGTGGAGTTGCTTTGTTGTATATTGATCATACCCTTTATACCTATGGCATGGATTTTGGCAGTATACGAACCAGTGTGAATATTTTCTTAGTGATCGTCTTTATTTCCTTGGTTCGTTATTGGGCCATGACCGAGGTGGCTAGGCGAAGTGTGGAACATATGAAATGGGCACAGGAGCAACAACGCTTAAGTAATCAGTTGGATCGGAGCATGCATGCTTTTAAGAAAATGGCAGAAACCGATGCATTGACCCAATTGTATTCACGGAATGGGTTTGTTACCCGTGTACAGAAACAATTGGAAACGAATCCCGAAAAAGCCATGCCCCTGGTCTTTATCGATATTGATGATTTCAAGCAGATCAATGATCTGTATGGACATAATATAGGTGATGTGGCCTTAACTTCAGTAGCCAACAACATTCGTCATCATTTTAAAAGCGATGCGATCATTGGTCGTTCGGGTGGCGACGAATTATGTATTGTATTACCGGGAACAGCCAAGGAAAATGAGAAAGAGATTCATTCCCTCCATAAAGTGAAGCAGTATTTTGAAGCCAATGGTCAAAAACATCGTTGTACATTATCGGCTGGATATGCGGATTATCCGAAGCAAGCCAATGATATTTCGGAGTTATTGAAAAAAGCCGATACGGCATTGTATAACGTCAAGTTACATGGCAAAAATGGAATTGCTTATTATGATTATCCAATGGATCAGCAGTTTCGTTCTCAAATTGGTTTTAGTGATCGGGAACTGATACAGAATATGCCCATTGCGAGCATGATCCATACTTTGGATCGAGATCAGAAAATCTTGTATGTCAATATGGCATGGATCGAAGTGTTTGAATGTAGCGGTGTGGATGATTTCTTACAAATGACCCAGAGTTCTGTACAAAATATGATTCTTCCTTCGCAACGGGCAGTATTTCAAATTGATTACGAACAAATTCTTGCGAACAAGAAAGTGAATGGAAAAAAGTATCATATTTTGACGAAAAATGGGCAACAAAAATTAGTGTTGGTGCAGCGTCGGAGATTCCACACGCAACGGTATAGGAATCTAATGTTTGTGACTTTGATGGAAATCGAAGAAAGTAGAGGATAGACATGGATGAACTTGAAATGATATGTCAATGGATCGAGCATGCCCCACATGCGATCGCGGTTTATCAATATGTGGAAGGAAAAGTCAAGACAATTTGTGTTTCCGATGGTTTATATGCGATGATGCATAGTCCTGATGAACCGGATAAAGCCGCACTGATCCAACGATATGCGACAAATATGTATCGCAATACAGTTCCAGAAGATGCAGCAAGAGTGGCCTATGAAGCCAAGCGCTTTGCGAAAGAAGGCGGAAAATATGAGGTATTCTATCGCGAAAAAGTTTATCAACAAGATGTTTATACAATGACCCATTCCATCGGCTATCATTATTATCTGAAAGATGGCCGGCGCATTGCGATCATTTTTTATACGAATTTGGATAGTGCGGTAGATCAACATTTGCAGACCATCTTAGAAAATGATGCCTCTTTTCAAAGTTTTCTAGACTTTAGCAATCTAGCCATTGCCGTGGTCAAAAAAGGAAATGGAGAATTATTATATTGTAACCAACCCATGTATAAGTTGGTCAAACCCGTCCATAATTTTGATACAGGCATGACCCTTTCGGAATTTATCAAAGGTAGAGAAGATCCTACGATCATGGCACATCTTGCACAGATGGAAGGAAAAAACAATCAATTGGTTCGTATCGACAATACCACTGAAGAGGTAGTCATGCATGTCACGACCATGGAATGGGAACATGAAGATGTATACTTGATCGAATCTGCTCCTTGGGATCGTCTCTCCCATGATGCATTGACGGGTCTACCAAATATGTCTTGGCTAGTGAATCATGCCAACAAACGCATTCAACAACTGCGGGTGCAAGGACAAGTTCCAGCTTTTATCTATACGAATCTGTATGGTATGAAGGGCTACAACAATCAATTTGGTTTTGCGCAAGGCGATCGAATCTTAAAGGCCTTGGCCTATGCCCTAAAAGAAATTTTTGGTGATGAATGGTTGTGTCGATCATCGGAAGATCACTTTATGGTATTGACTTCGGCACAGGGGCTTGATGAGAAATTGGATGTGCTTTGTGGTTGTGTACAAAAAGCTTCACTAGGTAATTTTTTGAAATTAAAATTGGGCATCTATGTAGCGGATGATCAAGGAAAAGAACATCGAGAAATTTCCGTTTCAGAAGCGTTTGATATGGCTCGATTGGCTTGTAGCACCATCAAAGAAAATGCACGAAGATCTTGGGCCTATTTTAATGGAAAAGTATCGGAAGAGTATGAAAATCGATTGTATATATTGGATCATTTCCAAGAAGCCATGGATAAAGGATGGATCGAAGTCTATTATCAACCTATTTACCAGGTACACAATCAAACATTAACCAGCTTTGAGTGTTTGGCTCGTTGGAACGATCCCATTCGTGGCTTGTTGAGACCATCGAAGTTTGTTCCTGTTTTGGAACAATATCATTTGGTAGGCCTATTGGATCGTTATATCTTAGAGAAGATTTGCCAACAAGCTCTGTTGCGAAAGCAAAGAGGATTTGGTGACATTCCGGTTTCGTATAATGTCAGTCGTGATGATTTTAATTATACCGATGTCTTTGAGGAAGTATGTGAAACAACAGCGAAATATGGTATGGATCATCATTTGATCCATGTTGAAATTACCGAAAGTGCCTTTTCCGATGATCCGGAATTTATCGGTCAACAAGTCAAGCGATTTAGAAATGCTGGTTTTCATGTATGGATGGATGATTTTGGTAGTGAATATTCTTCATTGGGAACACTACAAACCATGGATGTGGATCTTGTTAAATTGGATATTCGTTTCTTACGTGGTTGTGAAGAAGAAAAGGAAGGACATCGAGCCATTCATTTACTGCAATCAACGATCCAATTGCTCAAAGCATTGGGTTTGCATACGCTTTGTGAAGGCGTTGAAACCCAAGCACAATTGGAACTATTGAAAGAAGCAGGTTGTGAAAAAGCACAAGGCTTTTATTTAGGCAAACCACAACGATTAGAAGATATATAAGAGGAGTTGCTTCAAGTTGAATCATCTGGAAGCAACTTTTTTTCTTGGTAAAAATGGTTGTGAAGAAAACATCAAATATTCTTGATTCCTTTGAAAAGAGACTTGGCATCTACCAAACAAGTGGTACAGTTTGTATTAACAATTGGCGGATGGAAACAAGAAAAGATCATTTGTATTGTGAATCAAATGGTTAAATAAACTTATATAATGAAATTTAAAAATATCTAAATATAGTTAATCAGTGATATAATTTTTTATATATTAAAAGTATTTACCTTAACAAAAAAATTTTTGTCATTATAATGATGAATGAATAAAAGCAGTCGAGTATAAGAACATTATCTTAGAGGTGAGAATCATGAGTAGAAAAAGCAGAAAAATCCTGAAAAGAAAAAAACATAATAGAAAACAGGCTCTTTTGAAAGGAGCAGCAGCTACAGGAGCTGTCTTCGGTGGAACGGCCATGTTTGGTCAAGGCAATCAAGTCTATGCCGCAGAAGCCACAGGTGTATCCGAATCTGAATCGGATAGTGAAAGTGTTTTAGAACAACCAAGTGCTTCGGAATCAAAGATCGAGTCGGTATCGGCATCCACCACAGGATCTGAAACATTCGATCTAGAAACAATGGGGCAGGCCCAAAAAGCAACTAGTTTTGCGAATGTGGATACACAGCAGGATTCTGCTCAAATTTCGGCCAATCAGTCCAATAGTGAAGCACTCTCTACAAGTGTTTCAAATAGTACACAGGATCAGGAAGCTTCAATCTTAGCATCGAATAGCACCAGTACTTCCCAGGCCAATTCCCAGGCGGAGTCTTTACGTGCTAGTGCCTCTACACATGCTTCTACATCGACAAGCGCTTTTTCCAGTCAGTCAGCCAAAGATTCAACTTCTTTATCCCAAGTTGTGAGTCAGTCTGTCTCTACGGTTAATTCAGAACAAGATGAAAAAGATACCAAAAGTTTATCAGAAGCCACGAGTCAATTGGCTTCGACCAGTGTTGCGAATGAGCAAAAGAGCCAATCCGCTTCTGCAAGTGATTCTCTTTCTGTGGCTGCTAGTCAACAAGAAAGTCGCAGCTTAGAGAATTCGGTACGTGCAAGTACAAAAGCTTCACAAGAACAATCTACATCAGCGAGTGAACAGGCGAGTGAATCGACTTCAACTTCTACGAGCAAACGTATGATGAATAGTGCAGTCTCTGAATCGGCAAGTCGTTCTACTTCTGCTTCGTTAGTCGCTTCCGAACAAACCAGTGCGGTGGTTTCCGAATCGGTGGCTGGTTCCGAAAAACAAAGCCAACAAATTTCCGAAAGCATTTCGGAATCGATGGAAAACAGCGCAAGTGCTAGCACGTCTGTTCAAGCTTCTGTTGTGGTATCCAATAGTCAAAGTACATCTCGAAGTATTTCTGCTTCACAAAGTCAAATAGCTTCGGCATCGACCTCGGAATCGGTGGCAGCTAGTGCCAGTGCATCGGCTTCTGCCAGTGAAGTTGCAGGCATTGAAAAGGTCACAAAAGTCAAAGTATTTGAATATAATGGTACGACAAACTCAAATGATTGGGGTTACACCATCAAACATATGACTGGTGTACTCGATTTGGAAACCGGTGTCATTCATTGGGAATTTGAATATCAGGCAAAAGATGGTAGCAGAAGAGTATGGTATCCATGGTATGGCTACGAATATCCAAATCAAGAACAATATTTTGGCTTCTATCTAAATGTAGTTGGTGGAGCTGAAGCACCGACAAACATCGTTGTAACAGATGCAGCCGGACAGACTTATTATTTAAATCAAGATATTTTCAATAATAATGATTCATATGACAAAAATCAACAAGCTCCAAATGGGGAATGGAAAAAAAGAGCACTGGGTTCCAACATTACGACCTTAGATTACTCAGGTAGATTTTGGGGAGATAGTTATTCAACCAATAAGAAAATTAACGTAAATGGCAGAGTGAGCGTTGCATTTGATACCTCTCTAGGTGAATATGAAGAATGGGGAAAAGCCATTGCCAATGTTGTTGTCAGTGTCCAAGCAACCTCTAGTACTACAGCGGAACACTACAGTAACCAGTTAGGAGATTATACGATCCATTCGACAAGATCCGAATGGAGCAATAGCGAACAATACAATAATGGTGTTGTTATCATCACACCAGAAAAAAATTATACCGATGATGCACAAAGTGTCAGTGAGTTATCCTCTATGTCACAGTCGACATCCGAATCGGTCTCGAATAAGAAGAGTGAATCGGCTTCAACCAAAACAAGCCAATCCCTTTCACAAAAAGAAAGCCAATCGACAAGTCGTAGTACCAGTACTTCTACTTCACAAAGTCAGAGTACTAGCCGTGCTTCAGAAAGTACGAGTCGATCGATGTCGCAAAGTGTTTCTGATCAAATTTCGCGTTCGACTTCCGTCAGTGAATCCCAATCGATGGATCAATCGGAACAAGAAAGCACTTCAAGATCAGCAAGTGAAAGTGAATCACGAAGTATTGCGAGTAATGAAAGTGCATCGACCAGTCAGTCCGAAGAAGGATCACAATCGACAAGTGCAAGTACTTCGGCATCTGAAAGTTTATCCAATGTGATTTCTCAATCCGAAAGTGCTGCATCGGAATCTGCATCACAAAGCGATAGTGTCCAAAGTGAATTCGAAAGTGCAAGTGATAGTAAGTCTATTAGTCTTTCGGTTTCAGAAAGTTTAAGTAATAGCATCCACTCAGAAAGTACATCGACAAGTGATCAATCAAATAGTATTAGTACAAGTGTGTCTGAACGAAATTCAGAAATTGAATCTACGAGCAACAGTGCCTCAAAATCAACATCATTAAGCCATTCAGATAGAGAGTCAACAAGCCATAGTGCAAGTGATAGTACGGATATTAGTAATAGTGATAGAAATAGTGAATCCGAAAGTGCTAGTGTAAGTACTTCTATTTCACAATCGGAAAGTGAAAGTCGATCCATATCATTATCAAATAGTGAGAGTGAAAGAATTTCAAATTCGGAAAGCACATCAGTAAGTGAATCCGAATCTGCAAGTGAGTCAGAATCAGAAAGTGTATCAGCTAGCGAATCTGAGTCCACAAGTGAGAGCGAATCGGAAAGCATTAGTGAATCAGAATCTGAATCCGTTAGCGAAAGTGAATCGGAAAGTACATCAGTTAGTGATTCTGAAAGTACAAGCGAGTCCGAGTCCGAAAGCACATCGATCAGTGAATCTGAATCCACGAGTGAGAGTGAATCAGAATCTACAAGCGTAAGCGAAAGTGAATCGGAAAGTACATCAATTAGCAACTCTGAAAGTGCCAGCGAATCTGAGTCTGAGTCCACAAGTGCTTCGGAATCCGAAAGCACATCGATCAGTGAATCTGAGAGTGAATCTACAAGCGAATCCGAGTCCACAAGTATTTCAGAATCCGAAAGTGTATCGACTAGCGAAAGTGAATCAGAAAGCATTAGTGAATCAGAATCTGAATCCGTTAGCG